>JBAUTC010000184.1:0-2501 GCA_049582025.1 Thiomonas sp. | reverse complement strand
AGCCCAGGCCCAGCGCGGCAGCGATGGCCGCCACCGGCAGGGCCGCGCCGCCCATCTGCAATGCGCCCAGGCCGAACACCTGCCGCCGCAGCGCCCACAGGCGGCTTGGTTGCAGCTCCAGTCCGATCAGGAACATCAATAGCGTGACGCCGAGCTCGGCGGTGTGCAGCACCGACTCGGGGCGGCTGACGACGCCCAATCCATACGGCCCGACGGCGACTCCGGCCACCAGATAGCCGAGCACTGAGCCCAGTCCGAAACGTTTGAACAGCGGCACCAGCAACACACTGGCGGCTAGAAGGGTGAGGATGGCGGTGGCGGACATGCGCGGATGGTAGGTTCAGAATGCGCATCGGCGCGACTCACCTCAAACTTTCGCGATATGTGTCGTTTACTGGTTCAGCCCATGGCTGGTCGCCCGCCAAGAGCGTCGGCTCCGGTGCAACACCCCGGGATGACTCGAACACATGAAGGGACGTGATTCCGATGAGTCCAGACATTTTGAATATCCTGCGGCAGGCCAGCGGAGGCTCAGACGCCGTCGAGCTGTTGCTCGAACCAGCCACGGACGGCGACGTCCACATTCTCCATGTCCATGACGGTGACGACGCGACCCTCGCCCGCCTGCATCATGCCTCAGGGGTGGCGACGCCGCCACCATCGGCAGCCGCGCTCGTCGGCGCACCGATCGCCCGGCTGCTGGGCACTGCCGGTCCGTTGCGAACCGCGCTGGACGACGGCCTGTCGCGAGCCAGCAGCGCGCCGTACCGCGCCGAGATCGGCGTGGGCGCTGAGGCATTCGCGTTGAACGCGGTGGCTCTGCACGACCCCCAAGGCGGCCTGTTGGCCTGGCGCGTGATCTGGCGTGACGTCACCGGCTTGCGGCAGTGCGCTGAACTCGTGGACGCACTGTCGCAGCGGCCGATCGACGCTGGCGCGGAACGCATCGGCCGGCTCTCCGGCATTCACCGAGACATTCTGAAGTTTCTGCGCGAGGCCGCACAGACCTGGGAGCGCGGCACGTCCAAGGTGGGGCTGGCAGCGGCCCGGGGCTATTTTTCGCCGATCGGTTCGGCGCGATCGATCAAGGAGCGGCAGGCTGTCCAGGACGAGCTGATCCGCAACGTCGGATCCTCCATCGGCCGCGTGGTGGAGACCGCGCAAGACATGGAGCAGCACATTCAGCAGGCGGCGTCACGGGGGAAGAATATCCGCGGCATCGCTGACGCCCGCTATGCCGACGCCGACGCCGCGCGCAGCAGTCTGGAACGCTTCGTCGCGGAGAACGCGAGCAATCGCCAGCACATCGACAAGATCCGCGACAACGCAAAGGACATCACCCGCATCCTTCACGAAATCAAGGAAATCGCCGACCAGACGAATCTGCTGGCGCTCAATGCCGCGATCGAGGCGGCCCGTGCCGGCGAGGCAGGGCGTGGTTTCGCCGTGGTCGCCGACGAGGTGCGTCGCCTGGCCGGCAAGGCGGCGGCGACGGTGCAGATGGCCGGGGCTTCGATCGAAACCATCCAGAATTCGGTGGCCGGCGCGGAACGGGCCTCCAACGCGTTTTCGAACACCGTTGCTCAAAACGTGACGCAGATGAATGACGTGTTGAGCGGCATCTCGGAGATTGCAAGCGGGATTCAGGCCAATGAGGCGGTGTTTGAACACGTCAGCCAGCTTGGCCAATCGACGCAGAAGACCATCCACGACATGCGTGTCAGCTTTGAAAAAATGGCGGGCGGAATCCGCCAGGCTGCCGAAGATGGCATCCGTGGGTCGGAAGAGGTGTCGCGCAACCTGCTCGAGACTCTGGACGAGAACAAGGCCCTGCTCGAGATGAATCTGGACTTCGACACTGGTTCGGAACTCAGCCTCGCCTCGCGTAATGCGATGCAGGGCGCCCGCCGCATCGAGGCCCAGCTGCAGCAGGCCATCGATGACGGCAGCATTTCCGCGTCCGACTTGTTCGATGAGCAATACGTGCCTGTTCCGGACACGGATCCGCAAAAGTATCGAACCCGCTTTACTGGGCTGTTCAAACAGCGCATCCAGCAGATCTTGGACGGCATCCTGGGCAAGGAGGGCAAGTACCGCTTCGCCTTTGCCGTCGACCGCAATGGCTACACCGCCACGCACAACACCATCTACGATCAGCCGCTGACCGGCGACCCGCAGAAGGATCTCGTCGGCAACCGCGCGATGCGCAAGTTCGACGACACCTTCGGCCTCGAGGCAGCGCGCAACACCAAGCCGATCCATCTCATGATCTACGCGCGCGACACCGGCGAAATCCTGCGTGAGCTGGACGTGCCCATCCACGTCGCGGGCCGCCACTGGGGAAATCTGCGCGTCGGATTCCAGTGAGTCGCGTGCGTCGCCAGCGGATGACGTGCACTGCACTCTGCACTGCGGCGGATTCAAGCGACGCCGGACCGGCCGCGATGGCGGGCAGACCGGGCCCGCCATCGTTCCATTTTGTTCGCTGCGCTCCCCCGCGG
>JBAUTC010000183.1:0-11171 GCA_049582025.1 Thiomonas sp. | reverse complement strand
AGGCCTCTCCGCACTGCTGAAACAGTGCCGCGATGACGCCGAGCGTACCGATCGTTGACTTGCGTGCCGTGCACGCGGGATTGAATTGAAATGAGACGATCTGTAGCATCGGTTCACACTTCAACGCAAGGAGACGGCGATGTGGAACGGTGATCTGGATGCAGAGTTCGAGAGTCTTTCCCCCGGGCGCAAATCCGCAGAGTTGTCGCGGCGGGACTTCGTGCGCTCGGCGCTCGGTGTGGGTTTTGCTGCCGCGGCAGGACCGGTGATCGCGCAGACCGCGGTACAGACGTCAGCGGATGGCCTTCTTGCCGGCGAAGTGCAGATCGCGTCGGGCGGGCGGAAAATCCCGGTCTACCGCGCCCAGCCTGAAGGCAATACCGACTTGCCCGTGGTGCTGGTGGTCTCCGAAATTTTTGGCGTGCACGAGTACATCGCCGATGTCGCCCGGCGTCTGGCGCATCAGGGGTATCTCGCCCTAGCTCCAGACCTGTTCGTGCGCCAGGGCGACCCGATGGCCTACGGCAGCATTGCCGAGGTCATGAGCCATGTGATATCCAAAGTGCCGGATGCACAGGTGCTGCAGGACCTGGACGCTTGCCGCGACTGGTCACTGGTCAACGGCGGCAAGGCAGGGCACGTGGGCATCACCGGGCTCTGCTGGGGCGGGCGCTTCGTCTGGCTGTATTGCGCCCACGCTCCGGTGCAAGCAGGTGTGGCCTGGTACGGACGTCTGGTCGGCACGCCGTCCGCGCTGGCACCGAATAACCCGGTGGATATCGCCAAGGATCTGAAGGCACCGGTCCTGGGCCTGTATGGGGGTAAGGATCAGGGCATCACCCAGGATTCAGTGGAGCAGATGCGCAAGGCACTTGCCATTGGTGATGCCGCAGCCAAGGCCTCCGAGATCGTGGTCTATCCCGATGCCGGGCATGGGTTCCATGCCGACTACCGCCCCAGCTACAACGCCAAAGATGCGCAGGACGGCTGGAATCGCGCACTGGCCTGGTTCCGCCAGCATCAGGTGTAAGCCGTCGCCGCAGGATGGTTGCCTGATCAGCGGCCATCCGTTGTTGTCGAGGCGCGCGTCAGCGCACCACCAGCACAGGCAGTTTTGAATGCGACAGCACGCGTGCACTCTGGCTGCCCAGCATGGCGGAGCCCATGCCTCCGCGCCCGTGCGAAGCGATGACGATGGCGTCGCAGCCTTGCTTTTCTGCCACCGCGAGCAGACCGCGCCAGGCCTGGGCGTCTTCTTCCACCACGGTATCGCAACTCAGTCCTGCAGCTTGCAGGCCGTCGCGCATGCGCTGCAGTGCGGCCTCGGCCTGCTTGCGCACTTCCTCCTGCCATTGATCCATCCCCACGGGCATGACTTCAATGGCGCCGATGTAGGGGTAAAGATCAATCACCGAGCTGATGGTGACCTTGGAGCCGAACTTCTTGGCCAGCTCAATTGTGTAGGGGAGGGCCTTTTCGGACAGTTCCGAACCGTCTGTCGCAAGCAGGATGTGGTTGAACATGATGTGCTCCTAGTCAATGTGGTGGCAACCGGGAAGTGTGAAGACAGTCCCGGGCCTGGGGTTTCAGCGCAGAACCAGCACCGGGATTGTGGAGTGGGTCAGCAGCTTCTGCGTCTCACTTCCCAAGAGCAGGGCCTGCATGCCGCGGCGTCCGTGCGAGGCGATGACCACCAGATCGCAACCGCGATCCTTGGCAACGTCGAGCATGGCCTTCCAGGGGTGGATGTCTTCGGCAATGACCGGTTCGAATGCCAACCCGGCATCCTTGCAGGCATCTTGCAAGGGTTTGAGCGCGTCTTCGGCCTGTTGAGTGGCATGCACGAGGTACTGATCTGCCGTAATGGGCACGGCCTCGGCCAAGCCGGAATAAGGATAGGGGTCGGTAACGTTGAGGCCCACTACGGCTGCGCCGCAGCTCTTGGCCAGGGCCATTGCGTGGGGGATGACCTTGTCGCCAGTGTCCGATCCATCGGTGGGAACAAGAATTTTTTTATACATTGCAATCTCCGTTTTGGGTGGAAAAACTGATTCAGGTCGTGTCGTGCGGGATTCCACAATCACTTCGCATATGCTGCTCCTGGAATGTGTTGTCGGTCTTGCTGCAGATCAAACGGGCAAGACGGCGCGGGGTCGCCCCGTGCCGGGCATGTTCAGTGCTTGTCCTTCTCACGTCCCGTCGCCACGGGGTGCTCCGGGTTGGCGCACCACTCGCTCCAGGAACCGGGGTAGAGCAGACTGCCATCCATGCCTGCATGAGTCATGGCCAAGAGATTGTGGCAGCCGGACACGCCGGATCCGCAGTGGTGAATCACGTCGCGCGGGTCCCAGTCTTCCAGAAGTGCGGTGAATTCCTCCCGCAGCCGCTCGCGCGATTTGAAGGTGCCATCAGCCTGTAGATTGGTCTGGAAGAAGCGGTTCTTCGCACCAGGGATATGACCGGCAACCGGGTCGAGTGGCTCGACTTCTCCGGCATAACGTTCCGGAGCGCGGGCATCGAGCACCAGATGCTTGCCGGTGCGCAAATTGTCCATCACGCCTATTGCCGGTACTTCGGCTGCCAGCGAAGGACCGCGGCGGAAGTTCCCGGGCGCACGGGGTTCGGGCGTCGCGCTGTCGCTCGCACCTCCGGCGGCCTTCCAGGCCTGCCAGCCGCCGTCGAGAACGGCCACCGCGTCATGACCGAGCCAGCGCAGCATCCACCACAAACGCACAGCAAAGCCGCCACCGGCACGGTCGTAGGCGACGACCTGCTGGTCTTGTCGCAGGCCAAGGTGGGCGAGACGGGCCGCGAAAGCGTCTGGATCAGGCAGCGGGTGACGGCCATTGTGTCCCGTCGTCGGCGCGGAAAGATCGCGGTCGAGGTGCAGAAACAGCGCGCCGGGGATGTGCGCCGCCGCGTAGTCGCGCTGGCCCGCTTCGGGCTGGGCCAGGTCATGGCTGCAGTCGACGATGAAGACATCGGAACATTGCTGCAATTCAGATGCGGAAATCAGGGTGGTGTATCGGGTGGGCATGATGCTGATGCGCGAGAGCGGTGAATAGGCTGAACCATAAAACAAAACCCCGCAGGGGAATACCGTTGCGGGGTGTTTGTGAAGGTGAAGGCAAGGCTGACGATCAGGCGGGAACCTGCAGCTTGTCGCGGTACCAGTTGTGGAAATGGCGCATGCCGTCTTCCATCGGCGACTGATACGGGCCGTGCTGGTCGTCTCCACGCTCGAACAGGGCTTTGCGGCCGGCGTCCATGCGTTCGGCGATTTCGTCGTCTTCGTCGCAGGTTTCCATGTAGGCAGCGCGCTCGGCCATGATGAATTCGCGTTCGAAGGCGGCAATCTCTTCGGGGTAGAAGAACTCCACCATGTTCAGGGTTTTCTGCGGTTCCAGCGGGTACAGCGTGGACACCACCAGCACATGCGGATACCACTCCAGCATGATGTTGGGATAGAGCGTGAGCCAGATGGCGCCGTGTTCCGGCAGTTTTTTGTCCGAGCGGAAGTTCAGCACCGCCTGGTGCCATTTGCTGTACACCGCGCTGCCGGGATGCTGCAATCCTTCATGCACGCCGACGGTCTGCACGCTCCATTCGGGGGAGAACTGCCATTGCAGCGCATTGCAATCGACAAACTTGCCCAGACCAGGGTGGAAGGGCACGACGTGGTAGTCCTCCAGATAGACCTCGATGAAGGTCTTCCAGTTGTAGTTGCAGACGTGCATCTCGGTGTGGTCGTGCACGAAGCCGGTGAAGTCGAACTCCTTGAGCACGGCAAGCTGCTGCATGGTCTGCGCCACGGGGTAGCCGTTGTCCTCGAACAGCATGCCGTTCCAGCGTTGCAGCGGGTACTTCTGCAGATGCAGGCAGGGATCTTGGGCGAAGTGTGGCGCCCCCACGAGTTGTCCGTCCAGGCCATACGTCCATCGATGCAGCGGGCAGACGATGTTCCTGCCGGCGCTTCCCATACCGCGCAACATTACCGCCTGACGGTGGCGGCAGACATTGGATAGCAACTCGATGCCGTCCGGCCCGTGAATCAGCGCCCGTCCTTCGCCTTCCTGGGCGAGCGCGGCGTAGTCGCCGATTTTGGGCACCGTGAGTTCATGTCCGAGGTAACGCGGGCCGGATTGGAAGATTTGTTCCTTTTCCAGCTTGAACAGATCGTCATCAAAGTAAGTCGAAACCGGCAACTGCAGGTGGTCCTGCGACAGGCGAATGCTCAAATCGGACATGATGGGGGTGCACCTCCACAATTCGTTAAAAAGTACCAGGGTCAATACTGACCGGCGATTGTAGAGTCCATGCATCTCGGCCAGGCTTGTTGCCGCGCCTAAAATGACACGTTTTCCCCTATATGCCCGGTGCCTGCCGCCTTTGCCGCGGCGGCAATCCGGACCGACGACATGCCCGCAGCCAAAACCGCACGCCACACCGATCAGGCCCCGGCCAGCTATGAACAAGCGCTGACGGAGCTTGAGCAGATCGTGCAGGCGATGGAGACGGGCCAACTGAGTCTCGATGACACGCTGGCGTCCTACAAGCGTGGCAATCTGCTGCTGCAGTTCTGCCGTGGCAAGCTGCAGGCGGTGGAGCAGCAGGTGCAGGTCCTTGATGGCGAACAGCTCAAGCCCATGCGACTAGAACCCGACGAGGACGATGATCGTGTCTGAGGTCCTTCACATGGCTGGTTTGCAACCCGTCTCTCCCGCCGATGCCGCGCTGCCATTCGACGACTGGATGCGACGTCATCAGATCAAGGCGCAGGAGCTCATCGCGCGCTTCGTCCCACAACAGCATCCTCTGGTGCCGCAGTTGCACGAAGCCATGCACTATGCCGCAGCAATGGGTGGCAAGCGCGTGCGGCCGCTACTCGTGTGGGCGGCCGGCGAATGCGTCCGGGCCGATGCGCAGGGGCTCGACCGCGCCGCCTGCGCGGTGGAATTGGTGCATGCCTATTCCTTGGTGCATGACGACCTGCCCTGCATGGATGACGACGTGCTGCGTCGCGGCCAACCGACCACCCATGTGCGCTTTGGCGAGGCGCTGGCCCTGCTCGCGGGCGACGCTCTGCAGGCACTGGCGTATGAAGTGCTGACCCCGGACGTCGGCATCGCCCCTGCGCTGCAGGCGCGGCTGTGCGCGCTATTGGCCCGCGCTTCGGGGGCAGACGGCATGGCCGGCGGCCAGACCCTGGACATTCTTGCCACGGGAGGCGCCATCAGCGGCGACGATCTGATGCACATGCACAGCCGGAAAACAGGCGCATTGCTCAAAGCCAGTGTGCTTATGGGCGCGGCTTGCGGCGGAGTCGATTCAGCGCACCTTGCGCAAACCTTCACTGCGCTGGAAACCTATGGCGATGCCATCGGCTTGGCCTTTCAAGTGGTGGACGACATACTTGATGTCACAGCAGATTCCGCTACTCTCGGCAAGACCGCTGGCAAGGATGCGCAGCAGAACAAATCCACCTACGTCTCGGCCCTCGGCCTCGACGCGGCACGTACCCTGACACATGGTTTGCGCGACAAGGCGCAGGCTGCGCTCGATACCTTGCCCGCCGCGCAGTGCGCCTCCAGCCGGCGCCTGCGCGAACTGGCCGATCTGATCGTGTTGCGAGAGCATTGATCCCGCTCACTCACTTTTTGACAGCGAACACCTCATGACGACTCACCCCAATTCCTCTTCCTCTGGCTCCCCCGCTTTTCCCGCCTTGGCTGCGGTAGCGGCATTCGGCACCTTGGGGGGGGCGCTGTGGCTGCAGCGCGAGGGCTTTGCGCCCTGTCCGCTTTGCATCCTGCAGCGCATGGCGTATCTGGGCGTCCTCGGCTTTGCCCTGGCGGCTGTCAGCCTGACGCGTGCGAGAGCACACCTCGCTGCGCGAGTGGCGCTGGGGCTCGGGGCCCTCAGCGCACTGACCGGTCTGGGGGTGGCGGCGCGTCATGTCTGGCTGGCCCTGCATCCGGGGATGGTCTGCGGCCTTGACCCCTTGGCTGCGGTGATCAACCACTGGACTGTGACCCAATGGATGCCTTGGATGTTCCGGGCGGACGGGTTCTGTGCAGACACACCCGCGGTATTCGGTCTGGCGCTGCCATTCTGGTCGGCTGCCGGTTTTGTCGTGGTCTTTGCCTTGCTGTTCGTTCCCATGTTGCGGCGCGGCCGCTCCTGAATGCGTCGACCGATTGTGACTTCTTCTTTTCCCCTGCTGTCCCGCATCGCCTCGCCGGCAGATGTGCGCGCACTCGACCGCGCGCATCTGCGCCAACTTTCGGTCGAGTTGCGCCAGTTCATCCTGGAATCCGTCTCCCGCGCTGGCGGGCACCTATCGTCCAATCTCGGGACCGTAGAACTCACCATTGCCCTGCATGCGGTGTTCAACACGCCCCATGACCGGCTGGTGTGGGATGTGGGCCACCAGACGTATGCGCACAAAATTCTCACCGGACGGCGTGAGGCCATGCGCGGGTTGCGGCAGAAGGGCGGCATTTCCGGTTTTCCGCGCCGTGACGAATCGCCTTACGACACCTTTGGCACGGCGCATTCCTCGACCTCCATTTCTGCCGCACTGGGCATGGCGCTGGCGGCGCAGCGCAAAGGTGAATCGCGCCACGTGGTCGCCATCATTGGCGACGGTGCGCTGACGGGCGGCATGGCCTTCGAGGCACTGAACAATGCAGGAGTGCATCCCGAGGCGGATCTGCTCATTGTGCTCAACGACAACGATATGTCGATCTCGCCGCCGGTGGGGGCGCTCAACCGCCATCTCACAGGACTGCTGTCGGGCGGCCTGTTCACTGCGGCGCGGAGCACGGCCAAGCAGGTCCTGAGTGCGGCGCCACCGCTGCTGGGCCTGGCGCGGCGGCTGGAGGAATACGCCAAGGGGCTGGTTGCGCCATCACCGCTGTTCGAGGAACTGGGGGTGAAGTATTTTGGCCCCATCGACGGACACGACCTCGACTCCCTCATTCCCACCCTGCACAATCTGCGCGACATGCACGGTCCCATCCTGCTGCATGTGGTGACCAAGAAAGGGCAGGGTTACAAACTGGCCGAGGCCGATCCGGTGGCCTATCACGGGCCGGGCAAATTCGATCCCGATATCGGCCTGACCCCCACCAAGCCTGGCAAGGCGCCCACATTCACCCAGGTTTTCGGGCAATGGCTGTGCGATATGGCGCAGGCCGACGCACGGCTGGTGGGCATCACCCCGGCTATGCGCGAAGGCTCGGGTCTGGTGGAATTTGCCGACCGTTTTCCGCAGCGTTATTTTGATGTTGGCATCGCGGAACAACATGCCGTCACGTTTGCCGCCGGCCTGGCCTGCGAAGGCATGAAACCGGTGCTGGCCATCTATTCCACTTTCCTGCAGCGCGGCTATGACCAGGTCATTCACGACGTGGCCATTCAGAACCTGCCGGTGTTGTTCGCGGTGGATCGCGCCGGCGTCGTTGGGGCAGACGGGGCCACGCACACTGGCGCGTTCGACATTCCTTTCCTGCGCTGCGTGCCGAACATGAGTGTGCTGACCCCAGCGGATGAAAACGAGTGCCGACAGCTTCTCACCACCGGGTTTCGTCAGACCGGCCCGGTGGCCGTGCGTTACCCGCGCGGCAGCGGTGCGGGCGTTGCAGTCGCACCGGCGCTGACTGAACTGCCTTGGGGCAAGTCTGAATCCCGGCGAACCAGTGCGGCCATGCCGGGCAAGCGCATCGCCATCCTCGCCTTCGGCCCGGTGCTGTATGCCGCGCTGCAGGCGGCGGAAGAGTTCGACGCCAGCGTGGTCAATATGCGCTTTGTCAAACCGCTCGATACCACGGCCTTGCTGTCGGTTGCTCGAAACCATGACGCGCTGGTCACGGTAGAGGAGGGTGCCGTCATGGGCGGTGCGGGTTCGGCCTGCCTTGAAGCGCTGCAAGCAGCGGGCGTGCAGATTCCCGCACTCAACCTCGGCCTGCCTGACGCCTGGCTGGAGCACGGCGACCCGGCGCAGATCACCGCCGACCTTGGCCTTGACGCGGCAGGTCTTGCCGCGAGTATCCGCAAGCGCTTTGCCACGTTGCTGACGCCTGCAGAACTCAAGCGCGCGGCCAACGAATAAGCCCCTGCGCTAAAAGACACCGGCCGGGATGGACCTGCTTGCGCAGATCAGCTTGGCACCCGGGCTGTTGACCTCGCTCCGCTGGCTTCCTTCCAGCTCTGCCATGGTGGTGGCCGCAGCGGCGCTGTTCTTGGACGGACGCCCCGTTTCGCAACGGAATTGATCCGGGGCAATTTCCGTAAACCGCGCAAGGATGTGCTCTGTCCGGGATAATCTGAGAAATTCTCTCAACTATGCCCCGGGCCGGCGGCGCGAATTCCTTATTGCACCGCCCAACCCGTCACCTCATGAACAAACCCTTTGAAGCCATTCCGGACATCCAGAGCACGGTCGACGAGCGCCACATCGCAATTCAGCGCGTCGGGGTCAAGGGATTGCGCTATCCGCTGAACGTGCGCCTGCGTGATGGCAGCCTGCATCCGAGCATTGCGCAGGTCACTGCCGACGTCGCCCTGCCTGCCGAGAAAAAAGGGACGCACATGTCGCGCTTCGTCGAATTGCTCGAAGCCATGCCCGACGCGATGGACGCTGCGGCGTTTGCCACTCTGACGCGGCAGATGCTGCCCAAGCTCAACGCCACGGCAGGACGCCTGGAGTTCGCCTTCACGCTGTTCCTGCGCAAGACCGCGCCGGTATCCGGGGTGCAAAGCCTGCTTGACTACGAGGCGGGCTGGATTGCGGAGGCGCGCGGCGAGGAGGTCAAGCTGACGGCCAAGGTCATGGTGCCGGTGAAGTCGCTGTGCCCGTGCTCCAAGGAGATTTCAGATTACGGTGCGCACAACCAGCGCTCGCACATCACCATCACCGCCGAACTGCTGCAGCCGGTGGAGCTGGAAGAGCTCATCCGCGTTGCGGAAGAAGAGGCCTCATGCGAGATCTGGGGCCTGCTCAAGCGCCCGGACGAGAAGTACGTCACCGAACACGCTTACGAGAATCCCAAGTTTGTCGAGGATCTGGTGCGCGACGTGGCGGCACGACTCAGTGCCGATCCGCGCATCGGGCACTATGTGGCCGAGGCGGAAAATTTCGAATCCATCCACAACCATTCGGCCTACGCACTGATCGAGAGGGCCTGACGCGCGATGCGCGCCGCGGGTGAGCAAAGTCTTCGGCCCGCCCCCGTGCTGCGAATCCCGCCGAAGAAACAAGGGTCCGATGACTTCAAGTGATCCATTCGGTCCACGTCAAGGGGTCTCTTCGGGAACCCCCTGCTGTTCACCGCATGGATGGGGGCGGCGGCGCGCAGCGACTCGTCCTGAGCCGCCCCCGCTGTGGTTCTAAATCCGGCCGTAATCCACCATGGCGGCGCCGACCTCGCCAAGCGGCAGGCTGCGGTCGGCCGCGCCGAGTTTCACTGCCTCCTTTGGCATGCCATAGACCACGCTGGTGGCTTCATCCTGTGCCACGGTGCGGGCGCCAGCGTCGTGCATCTCCTTGAGACCGCGCGCGCCGTCATCGCCCATCCCGGTGAGGATGATGCCTAGCGCGTTGCGTCCGGCGCATTGCGCTACCGAGCGGAACAGTACGTCCACCGAGGGGCGGTGGCGATTGACGGGCGGGCCGTCGCGCACCTCGACGTGGTATTGCGCACCACTGCGTCGGACCTGCATGTGGCGCCCTCCCGGGGCGATGAGCACCAGACCCGGAATCAGCCGGTCGCCATCGCGCGCCTCGCGCACCTCGAGTGCGCACACAGAGTTCAGGCGATCTGCGAAAGTCGCGGTGAATTTTTCCGGCATGTGCTGCACCACGGCAATACCCGGGAGAGTGCGGGGCAGGGTGGTGAGTACGCGCTCCAGCGCCACGGTGCCGCCGGTGGACATGCCCATGGCGATGATTTTTTCCGTGGTGTCGGTGAGGACGTGCGTGCTGGGTGCAACCACGTGGGGTGTGGTGCTTTTCGCGACCGTCGTTGGCCGCGGCACTGCGCGCAGGCTGTTGGTATTGGCGCGTGCGGCGACCTTGATGATCTGTGTCAATTCGGCGGTCTGATCGATCAGAAAGTCTTTCAGACCAACGCGGGGTTTGGTGACAACGCTCACCGCGCCCGCGGCCAGCGCGTCCAAAGTGATCTGCGCACCCTTTTCGGTAAGGGTCGAACAGATCACCACGGGCAGCGGGCGCTCAGCCATGAGTTTCTTGAGGAAGGTGATGCCGTCCATGCGCGGCATTTCCACGTCAAGCACCAGTACATCGGGCCATTCGCCTTGCTGCATGCGCTGCAGCGCGAACAGCGGGTCGGGCGCGGTGCCAATCACGGCAATCCCGGGGTCGCGCAGCAGGACAGCCTGCAGGACCTGTCGCACCACTGCGGAGTCGTCGACGATGAAGACCTTGACTTTGTCGGGCCGGATCATGGGTGTGTCTCCCTGGATGAATTGTTGTGAGATGGGTTCAGCCGGCAGGTCGCTCTGCGTTCTGGCCCCAGAACTTCAGATAGGCGTCGCCGCTCCAGATTTCGAACAGCACATTGCGATGACCATCGCCGCCGAGGTGTTCGGCCTTGAGTCGCAGTCCGTGCTGGTGCACCAGTTCGCGCCCGCGCAGCACGTTCTTGTAGGGCACGTCGATGCTGCCGGGGCGGGTGTGCGCATGCTGGGTGAACATGCTGCCACCGCCAAACAGTTTGGCCTCATAGTCCTCGGGTCGTGTGCCCGCGGCGCGCATGTCGCGCAGGAACAGCAGCATGGCTTCGTCGGCATAGCGGCCATCAAGCGCGCGGTGTGCACCATGGCGCGTGCCACGGCTCGGCAGCATGTAGTGGCACAGTCCGCCGATTTTCAGCTGGGGATGCCACACCGCGATCGCCACGCACGAGCCCAGCAAGGTGCGGACGCGGGTGCGGCCTTCGCCGAAATACAGTTCCCCTGGCTGGAGAAAGATCTCCAGCGGCTCTTCGTCAACCCGTTCTGGCGCGGGCGTGCGCGGCACGGCGTCCATTACGGTTTGCGGTACACCGCCGGCTGAATGGTCTGCACGGGCAGATCCAGACCGTTCAGGCTTTCGGAATGGCCGACGAACAGATGGCCGCCAGGGCGCAGGGTGTCAAGCAGGCGGC
>JBAUTC010000182.1:0-4433 GCA_049582025.1 Thiomonas sp. | reverse complement strand
CTGGCGCTGCAGGATGTTGGAGAACTCTTCGGTGAACGACTCGTAGTGGTTGGCCAGACGGTCGATGTCGCGGGCGAAGAAGTTGTAGGCGATGACCGCGGGGATGGCCGCGAACAGGCCGATGGCTGTGGCCACCAGCGCCTCGGCGATGCCCGGCGCCACGGTGGCCAGGGTCACCTGCTGCAGGTTGGACAGGCCGACGAAGGCGTGCATGATGCCCCAGACCGTGCCGAACAGGCCGACATACGGCGAGACCGAGCCGACGGAGGCGAGGAAGGAGAGGTTGGCTTCGAGTGCGTCCATCTCGCGCTGGAAGGCGGCGCGCATGGCCCGCCGGGCACCGTCCACCAGGGTGGAGCCGTCTAGCACGTGGCGCTCGCGCAGCTTGAGGTATTCGCGCATTCCAGAGGCGAAGATGCGCTGCAGCGGGCTGCCGTGGCGGCCGCTGTTGATGGCGGACTGGTAGAGATCGTTGAGCCCCGTCCCGGACCAGAACTCCTGCTCGAAGTCTTCCGACTTCACCTTGGCCGACTTGATGGCGAAGTATTTGCGGAAGATGACCGTCCAGCTCGCCAGCGAGACGGAGAGCAGAAGTGCGAGCACGAGCTGCACCACGATGCTGGCGCCGAGCACCATGGACACGATCGAGAAGTTTTGATCCATAGGGAGTGGGCTGTTGAAGTGTTGGGGGAGGAGGACTCAGGCAGAACAGCCTGCATTACAACAAATCCCTAACGTGCGGAAGTGCCAGACAGAAGACAGGCACGCAGGAAAAAGGTTCACGGCGGATCGGCGGCAGTCTTGCGCCAGGGTCAGCCCGCGGCCCAGCGGGTGATGTAGTCGCGCAGCTCGGCGGGAATGCGCGCAGGCTTCATGCTCGCGACCTGCACGCAGCCCACGCGTACCGTGGCCTCGCAGAGCAGTGTGGCGGGCGCGCCCTGGGCGTCGGTGCGCCACGCTTGCTGCGCGACTTGCAGGCTGGCAGGGCCGAGGTCCTGCACGCGCAACTGCACCTGCAGTGCATCGTCCAGCCGGGCGGGAGAGGCATACCGCAACTGCACGTCGGCGACGACGAACACCAGCCCGGATTGGGCCGCCAGCGCGGACTGTGACAGTCCCAGGCTGCGCATCCACTCGGTGCGGGCGCGTTCGAAAAATTTCAGGTAGTTGGCGTAATAGACGATGCCACCAGCGTCGGTGTCTTCCCAGTACACCCGCACCGGCCAGTGGAATGTGCCTGGGAGAGCGCTCATGCCGCCTTGCGTTCCAGGTAGCCGCTCAGGCGGGCCAGCGCTTCTTCGAGGTTGGCGATGCTGTTGGCATAGCTCAGGCGGAAATAGCGCTGCGGCTCGGCGGTGCCGAAGTCCTTGCCGGGTACGAGCACCACACCGGTGTCGCGCATCACGTCGAAACAGAAATCCCAGCTGTCCGCGCTGAAGCGTGAGCAGTCTGTGTACACGTAGAAGGCGCCGTCCGGGTGTACGGGCACGGTGAGCCCGAGCGCTTCGAGGCCGGGGACGATGATGTCGCGGCGGCGGCGAAATTCGGCGCGACGGCGCTCGTATTCGGCGATGGTGTCCGGCTCGAAGCAGGCCAGCGCGGCCTGTTGCGCCACGCTGCTGGCGCAGATGAACAGATTGCCGGCCATGCGTTCCAGCGGGGCGATCAACTCGGGCGGCACCACCAGCCAGCCCAGTCGCCAACCCGTCATCTGGAAGTACTTGGAAAAGCTGTTGACGGTAATGATGTCGTCGCCCGCGGCCAGCGCAGTGTGCCCAAATGCGCTGTCGTAGCTGAGTCCGAGATAGATCTCATCGACGATGCTCACCCCGCCGCGCGCGCGCACCACGTCGGCGATGCGGCGCAGTTCGTCGGGAGCGATGGATGTGCCCGTGGGGTTGGAGGGCGACGCCAGCAGCACGCCGGCGGTGCGCTCGTTCCACGCGGCTTCGACTTCGTTTGCCGTGAGCTGAAAGCGCTGTGATGCGGGCGCAGGGAGCATGCGCGCACGCGCTCCAGCAGCTGCCACAAAGTTCTTGTTGCACGGATAGCTCGGGTCGGGCATGAGCACTTCGTCGCCCGGATTGAACAGCAGCAGGCTGGCGAGGGTGAGCGCGCCCGAGGCGCCCGCGGTGATGAACACGCGCGCCGGATCGATCTGCACCCCATGCGCGAGCGCATAGTGCTGCGCAATGCGCTCGCGCAGCGCGGGCAGGCCTGGGGCAAGGGTGTAGCCGGTCTTGCCGTCGTGAAGAGCGCGGATGGCAGCTTCCACCACGGGCTCGGGGGCGGTGAAGTCAGGTTCGCCCACGCTGAGGTGGATCATGCGCTTGCCGTGCGCGTCCCAGGCGGCCTGTTGTTCCGACGCGGCGCGCACCACGTCCATGACATAAAACGGCTCGATGGATTGGTTTCTTAGGGCAAGGCGCATGGTGGGTCGGACAACAATCAGTCTTTGCGTGGGGGACGGGGGCTGGAGGAGCGCACGCCGGTGTGGGAGGCGGCGCGGCGCGGCGCGGCCTTGGCCTTGTGGCTCACCGGCACATGCGCGTAGGGGTTGGGCGGCGGGCTGAAGTCAGTGGAAGCGGGCTGCGCTTGCGGATGGGACTGGTTGCCTGCCTCGACCTCCGTCTTGCGCAGTTGTGCAGCGATGCGGTCAAGCACGCCGTTGACGTACTTGTAGCCGTCGGTGCCGCCATAGACCTTGCCGAGTTCCACTGCTTCGTTGATGACCACGCGGTAGGGCACGTCGAGATGGCGCTGGAGTTCGAAGGTGCCCATCAGCAGCAGGGCATGTTCGACCGGCGAGAGTTCGTTGGTCTGGCGGTCGATGTGCGGCTGGATGATGGCGTCGAGCGGTGCGGCTTCGGCCAGTGCGCCGTGCAGCAGCGACTGGAAGTGTTCGTCGTCGAGCTTGATGGTGGGGTAACGCTCGTGCAGGAAGGCCTCGATCGCACCGGCGTCGCTGCCCGCGAGCAGCCATTCGTAGAGGCCTTGAAACGCGAGTTCGCGCGACTTGCGCCGCGCACTTTTGGGGGCGGTCGGAGCGGTCATGCTGTCTCGTCTTCGTCTGCGCTGATGTCGATGAACAGATTGGCCATTTCCACGGCCACGCGGGCGCATTCGGCACCTTTGTCGATGCGCTCGAGCGCCTGTGCCTCGTTCTCCACCGTGAGTACGCCATTGGCCACGGGCATGTTGTAGTCCAGCGCCACTTGTGCAATGCCCGCGGCGCTGGTGTTGCACACCACTTCGAAGTGATACGTGTCGCCGCGGATCACGCAGCCGATGGCGATCAGCGCATCGAAGGCCTCGCTTTCGGCCAGCGCCTGCAGCAGCAGCGGCAGTTCGAGCGCGCCGGGCACGGTGTAGAGGCCGATGTCGTCCTCGCCCACGCCTAGACGCTCAAGTTCGTCGAGGCAGGCCTGGGTGATGCGGTCGGTGATGGCGGTGTTGAAGCGTGCCTGTACCACGGCGACGCGCAGGTCGCGGCCATCGAGTTGTTCGGAAAGAATGCGGTTCTGGACGTTTTGCATGGCGTGGGGAGATTCGGTGATGGCGCGCCGCAGGGCACGGAAGACAACAGCTTACGCGCCGGGCGTGAACGCGGGACTGCTGCTTTGGGCGGATTCGAACCCGACGATCTCCAGCCCGTAGCCCGCCATGCTGGGCATTTTGCGCGGTTGGCCGAGCAGACGCATCTGCCGCACGCCCAGATCGCGCAGGATCTGCGCACCGATGCCATAGTCGCGCAGCGCGGTGACGCCTGCCTTGGGTGGCGTGGGCGTGGGTTGCTGCAACTGCTGGAATTGCGCGGTCAGTTGCTGTGCGGATTCACCGCAGTTCAGCAACACCGCCACGCCTGCGCCTTCTGCGGTGATGCGCTGCAGCGCCTGCGGCAGATTCCAGGAATGGCGCTGACATTGGGTGTCGAGCAGGTCAAGGACGGACAGTGGTTCGTGCACGCGCACCAGCGGGGCGGTCTGGCGCGACAGGTCGCCGTGCACCAGCGCCAGATGCAGGCCATGCCCCGCGCGGTCGGTATAGGCCACGCATTGCATCGCGCCGAACGGGGTCTGCATGGCCTGTTCGCCCACCCGCTGCACCAGCGATTCGGTGCGGCTGCGGTATTCGATCAGGTCGGCAATGGCGCCAATCTTGAGGTCGTGTTCGGCGGCAAAGCGCTCCAGGTCGGGCAACCGCGCCATGGTGCCGTCGGTGTTCATCACTTCGCAGATCACCGCGGCCGGCTCCATTCCGGCCAGGGCTGCGAGGTCGCACCCGGCTTCGGTGTGCCCGGCGCGCATCAGCACACCGCCCTCGGCGGCCATCAGGGGAAATATGTGGCCTGGCTGCACGATGTCACTGGCCGTGGCGTTGCGCGCCACCGCGGCCTGCACCGTGCGGGCGCGGTCGGCGGCGGAGATGCCCGT
>JBAUTC010000181.1:0-3766 GCA_049582025.1 Thiomonas sp. | reverse complement strand
CGACAGGACGGTGCAGCTCGGCCTGCTCGCCTGCCTCCGTCAGAGTCGGCTCGATCTGCCTGGACAAGCACCGCCCAAGGACGACGACGCAATAGACACCAGGGAAACAAGAGGAACCAAAGGCCTGACGGGAGCCGTGGTATTCGGATCGGATCAGGGGCTGGTTGGCCAGTTCAACGACCATCTCGTCGCCTTCGTCGTCGAAGCGCTGGGGCATTTGCCGGGCAAAAAGGTGGTGTGGGCCGTTGGGGAGCGCATCCAGGCGCGCCTCGCCGACACCGCGCTGAATCTTGGAACCGGGTTCCCGCTCCCCAATTCGATCAAGGTCATTACCGCGCTGATTGGCCAGGTCCTGCTCGAACTGGAAAATCGGCGTGCCAAGGGCGAGATCGGGCAGGTTTATCTGTTTCACAATCGTCCCCTGTCGGGTTCGCTCTACGAGCCGGTGGGTCAACGCCTCCTGCCCCTGGACGAAGCCTGGCAACGCAAGGTGTCGAGCCGACGCTGGCCGACCAATCAACTGCCGGAGGTCATGCCCGACAGCGAACGAACCATGTCCGCCTTCGTCCGCGAATATCTGTTTGTCTCGTTGTTCCGCGCCTGCGCCGAATCGCTCGCCAGCGAAAACGCCAGCCGCCTCTCCGCCATGCAGCGGGCGGAGAAGAACATTGGCGAACTGCTGGAAAGCCTTGGTGGCGATTTCCACCGGCTGCGTCAGAGCGGCATTGATGAAGAGCTGTTCGACGTTATTTCGGGCTTTGAGGCTTACGGCGGGTAGCGCGCCATGCACAAGCCTAGTTCTCGGATTTGTGGAGTTTTTTCAGCTTCGATTCGGCATCGCGTCCATAGTCGGAATGCGGGCCTGCGAGGTCGATGGTCCTGCGCAGATACTGCCGGGCGGACTCGGTGTTGATTGCCGTTCCGATTCCAGACGCGTAGCAAGTTGCTGTCATGTATGCCGCAGCGGCCACACCCAGATCCGCTGCTTTCTTGAAATATGAAAACGCCTGTAGCGGACTTTTTTCGGTCATGGTGCCGTTGAGTGCAAGCAGTCCCATCTCGTATTGGGATGGCGCGTATCCGGAATCGGCCGACTTGCGCAGCAACGCGACCCCTCTTGTGATTTTTTTCTGCAGGTCCCGGTCCGATGTGGCATCCATCTGAGGATCGTCAAACTCGGCGTTGATCAACATCTTTCCGAGCCGGTACTGCGCCGGGGCATACGCTTGATCGGCAGCCTTGCCGAAGAAGTACCGCGACTGTTCGAAGTCCTGCGCGACGCCATCGCCCTTCTCATATAGCTGCCCCAGCAAGTATTCGGCTTCGAGGCTTCCTTGGTTGTTCGCTTCCGTCAGCCAAACAACGGCAATGGACTTTTCGTCTCGATCGAACAGGTATTTTGCGTAGCGCAGTTGTGCGTCCACCTTGCCTGATTCGGCTTGGTGCTTGAGGGCGTCAGCGTTGTCGACGGGTGCTGATCTTTTTGAAAACCAGGCCGACACATCGACTCCAGTGGCCTGGGCGTCTGCGGTAGCCATGGCGACAAGGAGGGGCAGGGTACAAACGGCGATGCTTGCCATATGCCTGAGCGTCCTAGGTTGGCGTGTCACGATCTGCACTCCTGATTGGTGGCGAATTGGGGCGGACGGGGTCGTCCGTTCGAGTCTTCTTCCGGGTTGAAACAGATTTTCATTCGTCCGGGACATGGGGTCTTCCCGGCAAGGATCCGGAGCACGGTGCGGATTCTGGAGGTGTTCATGTATTCCTCTCAGAACTCTCTTGTGATTTGCAGGCCGACGATGGTGTTGCGTCCTGGTGCGGCTTCGTAGTAGCGCCCGTTGTGGTCGGCGATGACGACGGCGGCGACATAGTTGCGGTTGAGCAGGTTGTTGACCTTGACGAACTCCGACAGATGCCAGGGGCCATGCCGTTGTTCGATTCCCGCGCCCCAGTTCAAGGCGCCATAGCCCTGTGCCGCCGCACTGTTGTTGGCGTCCACATACACCTGACTGCGCACCAGCGCCGACACCGTGGTGTAGAAGCCTTGCAGCGCCGGGCTGTGCAGCGGCGGCCGCCAGGTGAGCGCGGCGTACAACTGCTGGCGCGGGACGCCCGGCAGCGTGTTGCCGTCGTAGGGTCCGCCCACGAAAGTCACCTGGATCAGGCTGTAGGCCAGGCGCGCGCTGAAGTGCGCAGGCAGCGCGGCGTCCAGACTCAGATCGGTGCCATAACGCCGGCTGCTGCCGGCATTCGTGTACGTGGTGCGCCCGCCGCTGGAGCCGGCCACGATGATCTGATTGTCCGTGGTGATGTAGTACAGCGCACCGTCCAGACGCAGGTTGCCGTACTGACTGCGCCAGCCCACCTCGGTGTTGCGCAGATGCATGGGCTGCAGCGCGAAGTTCAATCCCGGCTGGCCGTCGGGGCGGTACGCCAGCTGATACGCCGTGGGCGTGACAAAGCCGTGGCCGTAATCCGCATACACGCGGTTGTGGGCGTCGAGCTTGTACAACAGCCCGATCACCGGATCGGTGCTGGAATAGCGCGCATTGCCGCCCGTGCCGGCCGACAGCGGGGCGTCGGTGCCCGGGGTGGAGTTGAAGCGCACCGCGTCGTGCCGCACCCCGCCGCTGACCGACAGCCGCGGCGTGATCTCCCAATGCCCTTGCACATACTGCGCCAGGTTGTCGACGGTGTTGAATTGATCGTTGCGCAGCGCGCCGTCGATCCCGTCGTTGTTGACGAAGCCCTTGCGGTATTCGTTCAGGCGGCCATAACTCAGGCCGGCGGCCAGGGTGTAAGGACGCGCCGCCAACTCGCCGCGGTGGGTGTAGTCGGCGGTGGTGCCGCCAAAGGTGTCGTGCAGATCGACCACGCCCCCTGCGGACTGGCCGAAGCTGCCGGTGAAGGGCAGGTATTGCTTGATGCGCCGGGTGCCGCCGTAGACGCTCATGCGCAGGGTATTGTCGGCGTCGACGCGGTGCTCCCACACCAGCCCGGTCTGGCGGTTGCGCACCGTCTTGCGGGTGTTGAAGGTGAGGATGGCGGGGTCGACCTGGCGGGGGTCCTGCTCCAGCTCGGCGCGGGTCAGTCCGCCCGGATCGAGCGCATCCTGATTCAGGGCGTTGAACACCAGACTGAATGTGTCGTCGGGGTGCGGGGCCCAGTGCAGGGTGCCGTTGAACTGGTTGCGCGTGGCGCTGCTGTGCTGGCGCCAGCCGTCGGTGCGGAAGTGGGTGAGGCCGGCGATGCCGCTCCAGGCCCCGCTGCTGCCGCCGCCCAGCAGGGTGGTCTGACTGCTGCCCCAGTCGCCCGTCCAGGTGCGCAGGCTCAGGCTGGGTGGATCGGGGGCGTCGCGGGTATAGGCCTGGATGACGCCGCCTGCGGCGTTGCCGTAGAGCGCGGCGAACGGGCCCTTGATGATCTTCATGCCACCGACGGTGGGCAGGTTGATGATCTGCGACTGGCCCTGGCCGTCCGGCATGGTCAGCGGGATGCCGTCCAGGGTCATGTACACGCCCTGCACGCCGAAGGGGGCGTCGGCGCCGAAGCCGCGAATGGACAGTTGCATGTCCTGCGCGTAGTCCTGCCGGTTGTTGACGATGAGCCCGGGGACCTGTCCCAGGCTCTCGGAGAGGTTGACCTGCGGCTGGCCCTGCGTCAGCGCCCGTTGCCCCAGGATGCTGATGGTCGAGGGCAGCGCCACCGCATTGGCCCCATACGCCACCCCCTGCACCATCACCGGTGCCAGCGATTGCGCAGCACT
>JBAUTC010000180.1:0-9410 GCA_049582025.1 Thiomonas sp. | reverse complement strand
GTCGCCTGCTGCACCGTTGAGGGTGTTGACCACATCCTTGAGACGGTCACTGACGGCGTTGACGCCCTTCATGTGTGACACTTCGCGCCAGCTGGCATGAAAGGCGACGACCTGTCCAGCGGGGTCGCGCACCGCGACAAAGACGAGCGTGAAGGTCACCTTGCCCACCGACATTTCTTGCACATGTCTGTCGAGGCTGCCATCGGCGAGTTGGCGCAGAACGGCGCGGATGCGCTCCGGATCCTTGTGAAACTGGTGGATGGAGTGGTTCAGGGCGTTGCGGACGTCCGCGCCGTGCAGGGCAGAGTTGAGAACGGGGTGAAACCGCTCCATGGTTTCGCGTGCGGTGCGGTTCATGTAGAACACGCTGTTGTCCATCGCGCCGTCGGCCTCGGCCAGCATTTCCATGCTGTCGAGCGGTTCGAGGGCTTGTTGCAGATAGTGAAGAGCGGTGGCGTCCATGGTGTGGGCCGGATTTCGACGAATCGGTGATTGAATGATGGCCAGGGCGGTTTACTCGACCGCGGAGCCCACCTTGAGGGCGTCGAACCAATCGATGAAACGCTTGACGTTTTGGCCGGTATAGATCGCTCCATGTTGCGGGGCGAGAAAATCGATGTCCATCTTGGCGACGCGCTCACACCAGTTGCGCTTGGCGGCCATCGACGGCATCCAGCGCTTGTGGAAATACTCGGCGGACTTGATGTGCTCGTCGAACGCGCTGGCACTGTCAATCTCGCGGCGGTCGACGAAGGGTGCATGGCCTGCCGGCAGCAGCGCGGCGCCCACGTCACCACAGAACAGCACCTTGGCGAAGGCGTCGTACACATGGAAGTTGGCCGACGAATGCAAATAGTGCGCCGGTACGAACTGCAGGCGCGCCGAGCCCAGTGTCATCTCACCGCCTTCGTCGGGGATGTCGCGCAGGTCGGCGTCAAGTGCGCCGTAGTGGCGGATGAAGCCGCTCCACAGCTTGGGGACATACCAGGCGATCTCGGGGTTGCAGGCGTTCCACAGCGGCAGGCTGGAGGCGATATCCGGGTCCTGATGGCTGACGAACGCGGCCTTGAGCGAGCCGGGCGGGGCCACTTCGACCAGGGCGCTGAAGACTTGCGGGAAGATTTCGAATCCGCCCGGATCGAGGATCAGCGCCTGCTCGTCCACGCTCAGGGCGTAGACATTGGAGTCGATGACGCGGCGCTCGTCCTGGTCGTAAATGATGTTCCAGTGGTGATTGCCCTGACTGAAAAATTGCAGCGATTTCATTCGATGATCCTTTCAATTTGTTCGCGATATGTGCGCAGCAGTTCTTGCACGCCAGAGACGGAGCGGTCCATTTCCAGCGAAACCTGCGCCAGCGGAGCATTGACGGCGCCTTTGAGCGCGGCCTCGATGCGGCCGTTGACCACCACGTAGTCGAGTTCGGCAATCACCGCCTGAAAGCGCTCGAGCGCAGTGTTGAGGGCCAGCCCGGCGCGGCGGCCACCTGAGGTGTGGCGGTCCTGCAATTCGGTGTACTGTCTCACGCGCTCGGCAAGCGAGGGGCAATGCGCTGTTGCGGCGTTCTGGATATTGCGCAGACTGTTCATCTGTTGCACGTCACGCAGGGTTTCCATGAAGTGCAACATCAGCGGGTTGATCAGTTTCTGCACCTGGTCGGCGGAAGTCTGCATGGCCTGGGCGCCTTCGCGGAAGGCTTGCGCCACCACGCCGTAACCGGCGAGTTCCTTGCCATGTCGCTTGACCAGCACCTGGGCGTTGAGCGCCTTGCGGTCGATTTCGCGCAGGCGGCGCTTGAGCGCGCCCTGAAAGGCGTAGGTGGCGTCGGCCACCGCGATGAAGTCGCGGCGCAGGGTTTCAAGGGAGTTGTCGTCCATGATGGTCAGCTCTTGCGTTGCACCCGGGCCAGCGCGGCGCCGTCGAGAATCAGAACCACCTCGCCGTTGCCGGAGATCGTGGCCCCCTGGTAGAGGGTGTCGTTGGTGGAGATGTCCAGCGGCTTGACCACTGAATCTTCGGTGCCCATGGCTTCAGACACCACCAGCAGACCCTGCTCGATGAGAATGCCTTCGCTCTGGTCTTTTTGCAGATCGATCGGACGGTCCTGCAGCAGCTGCCCAAGATCGATGTAGGGCACCACGCGGCTGCCATCCACCTGCACCATCAGCCGGCCCGAGATTGAATGCACATGCTCCGGGTCGATGGCGAGCAGGTTTTCAATCGCCGACACCGGCAGGGCATAGGTTTCACGCCGCAGGCTGAAATACAGCACCGGCAGCACGGCCATGGTCAACGGCAGTTCGAGTGTGAGGGTGCTGCCCTTGCCCAGAGCGGTGTCGATGTCGATGCGTCCGCGCAGGGACACCACGGTGGAGCGCACCACGTCCATGCCGACGCCGCGTCCAGATAGTTCACTGACCTGCTCCTTGGTGGAAAAGCCGGGCAGGAAGATGAGGTCGAGCATCTCGCGCTCGGACAGCCTGGAAGCCTCTTGCGCAGTGATGATGTCCTTGCTGACGGCGTGCTGCATGATCTTTTGCGCATTCATGCCGCGACCGTCGTCACCCACCTGAATCTGCACCTTGTCCCCAAGATGACGGGCGGCCACGCGCAACACGGCTTCTTCGGGCTTGCCTGCCTGCCGCCGCACATCGGGCTCTTCAATGCCGTGGTCGAGGGCGTTGCGCACCAGATGGATGAGCGGGCCGGACAGGGCGTCGACCACGGTCTTGTCGATTTCCACATCCTCGCCCTCCATCTCCAGACGCACTTTCTTGCCCAGGCTGCGCGACGCGTCACGCACCACGCGGGGTAGCGACTGGAACAGGCGCTTGCAAGGCTGCATGCGCAGGCGCATCACGGTGTTCTGCAGATCGTTGACGGCCAGATCGGTTTCGCGCGCCAGGCGGGCGAGGGTTTCATCTTCCTGCGCCATGCGACCGACCGCGGCGGACAGGCGGTTGCGCAGCAGCACCAGTTCACCCACCTGGTTCATGGCCTGGTCAAGGCGGGTGGAATCGACGCGGATGGAGGTCTCTTCTGCTGCGCCACCAGTGCTGCCGTTGCCGTTGCCATTGCGCGGTGCATGGGCACCGGTTTCAGCTTTGACCTGAGCAGTGGCAGAGGCCACAACGGGCAGCCCCGGCGCATGGCCTGCGCCGTGAATCTGATCGAGCACGCGCTCGAACTCGTCCTGCGTGATCTCGTCCGACGCCGGGAGCGCGATTGCTGCCGCGGGGGCGGCAGGCGGGGCGCCGGGAGCCTGTCCCGCGCCATACAGGCTGTCGAGCACGCGCTCGAATTCATCCTGGGTAATGGCGTCGGAGTCTTGTGCCGGGTCCGCCTCAGCGGCGGCGCGACGCTCCGCATACAGCCCCGTGTCGCCGCTGTCGCGTTCTTCCTGGGTGACCCACAAGCCCTCGTCGCTTGCAGCGGGGGGGAGGGGGGCGGCCGATTGCACTGGCGCGGGCTTGGGGACCTCGCTACGCGCGAAGGCCTGGATGTCCCGCCCCAGATCGGCGGGGCCCGGAGGCGGGTTTTCGCCGCGGGCCATGTCGTCGAGCATGGTGGTGATGACATCGGTCGCGCGCAGGATGGCGTCGATCATCGGCGCAGTGGCGCGCAGCTTGCCACCGCGCATCTTGTCGAACAGGTCTTCGAGGTGGTGGCACCAGTCCACCATGTGTTGTGCTTCCAGAAATCCGGCGCCGCCCTTGAGAGTGTGAAAGGCGCGGAAGATGGCGCTGAGCACGTCCGGGTCGTCGGGCTGCGATTCCAGGCGGAGCAACTGGTCTTGAGCCTGGCTCAGCAGCTCGCGGGACTCGGCGAGGAATTCCAACAGGATGTCGTTATCCATGATCGCGGGGCGGAAGGTTCAGATGCCGAGGTCGCGCAGCAGAGCGTCCACGTCATCCTGGGCAAAGGTGGGGCCGGCGTAAGCGGGAACACCGTTGAGCGGAGCGCCATCGTCGGCATGGGCGACGGCATCGGCGCTCGGCGCCGGTTCGAGGTGCGGGCCGAGATGTTCGACTGCGGCGCGGATGCGCTGCTCCACGGCCTGCAGCAGATGAATGGTCTTTTTCAACCGCTGCCCGGCCAGGTCCTGGCCCTGCTGGCTGGCGAGAATGGTGTGGAACTGGTGCTCGATGCGGTCGAGCCGGTCATCGATGAAGCCGCCGTGCGTGGCGCGAATCGCGGCGACTTCGGCAAAACCGTGCTCCACGGCTTCGAGCGTGGCCATGGCTTGTGTTTCGGTGAGACGCAGCGCTTCTTCAAGCGGGTGGCTGGCTTCGGGAAGGTCGCTGGAGGCTGCCATGATGCGGCGCACGCCTTCGTGCAGCAGCGCATCGGCTTCGGTCAGGCTTTGTAATGCCGTGGCAGACGCACCCAGGCTTTCCGGTGAGCGCTGCCCCCCGATGGGACCGTTCCCGCTTTGTGACGGCCCGGCGTCGCGGGAAATCTCCGGAAGTGTTGTGGGCTGGGCACTCATTGCGCCGCTCCCGCCGCCGCATTCAGTCGCGCCATGATGGCGTCGAGTTTTTCCTTGAGCGTCTGCGCGGTGAATGGTTTGACGATGTAGCCGTTGACCCCGGCCTGCGCCGCGGCCACGATATTTTCCTTCTTGGCTTCGGCGGTGACCATCAATACCGGCAGGCTGCGGATGGCCGGGTTGTCACTGGCGCGGATGAGCTTGAGTAGATCGATGCCCTGCATCACCGGCATATTCCAGTCGGTGACGACGAATTCGATGCCGCCCGCCTGCAGCCTGCGCCAGGCTTCTTCGCCGTTTTCTGCTTCGTCAATATTGCCGGTCACGTAGCCGGTCTGCATCAGCAGACCGCGCACGATGCGGCGCATGGTGGGAAAGTCGTCAACAACCAGGAATTTCAAGGTGGGCCTCGCGATGGTTCGTCTTGCGTGTGATGTAACGGCACGGCGCGCGCAAACTTGAATCCACCACCATGGTGGGCTGCGAGGGACACGCCCCCAGAATCTGTTTGTTTCCGGTCAACGGCTTTCTACGTTTTGCTTGCCCTGTATTGGTCTGGCTCAATAGCATGTCGCTCATGTATGAAAATCTGAATGTTTCGCTTGACGCTACGGTTCCGCCTGAACAGCAGGCGGCCCTGCGTGCCTTGCTGGCGTCGGTGCAGCCGGATTTGCAAGGGGTGTTGGATGCGTTCATCCATCAGTTCTATGACGAACTGCTTCGCCATCCGCGGTTTGCCCGGATCCTGGAGTTGTTGTCTGCTGAAGAGTTTTCCCGGTTGCGCAAGAGCCAGGAGCGTCACCTGCGCAACCTGTTTGTCGGCCGCAGCGAGGCCGCGGTGCACGTGGCGCGGCACGTGGGGCGAGTGCACGCGTTGATCGGTATCGAGACTTCGTGGCTGGTTGAGGCCTATGGCCTTTATTCGCGTCTGTTGATCACCCATTTTTCCGATTGGGTCGATCCCTCGGAGCGGGCGGCGCTGCTGCGCTATTTCGTCGTGCGTATGCAGGATGAACTGCAGTGGCAGGTCGAAGGGCATGAGGACATCGGCAGGCAAGTCGACGTCGCGCTGGCTCGCATTGATGCGGCCATCCTGACCGCGCACACTCTCAGTGATCTGTTGCGCGCGGTGCTCGGTGCACTTGAAAACATTGAAGGTGTCCTGGCGGGCACCCTGGGCAGACCGGATGCTGAAGGTGTGCTGCAGTTCGAGCATGCGTTTGGCAACCGTTTCAAGTCGCTCTACCTGGACCGCATCGATTCGGGAAGCGTGGCGCCGACCAAGGTGCGCGGCGATGCCATCGAAGGACTCGGTGCTTCGGGACGCGCGTGGCGCAGCTGCGAAGTGCAGTACACCGCGTCGTATTCCACCGATCCGGTAATCCGGCCCTGGAAAACACTGGCGCACGATCTCGGCGTTCGCAGCGCGGTATCCATTCCCATCCTGGATGCGTTCGGGCAGCCCGTCGCCTTGATGGATCTGTACAGCAGCTATCCCGGCTTTTTCACCAACGCGGCGCGCAGGGTATTCATCGAGCACCTGCAAAAAATCCTCGGACTGGCGTTTGCCCGTTATGGCACCAGTCCTTCCGGCGTGGTCCCTTATGCGCGGCGACAGTTTTACGTCGACCTGCTTGATCACGATGGGCTGCAGATGTTCTATCAGCCCGTGGTGAGTCTGAGCACCGGACGGCCGGTGAAGTTCGAGGCGCTGGCGCGGCTGCGGCGGCGTCACGGTGAAGGTGTCATTTCTCCGGCGGAATTCCTTCCGGTGCTGGGCGCGCAGGACATGCTGCGCCTGTTCAGTCTGGGGCTGGACCAGGCGCTGCATGCGCGCCACCGCTGGGCGCAGCAGGGCCTCGAGACCGATGTTTCGGTCAACATGCCGCCCGTGGCACTGAGCGATCCGCACTATGTGGAACGGGTGGAACAGCTGCTGCGCCGCCACGCTGTGGACCCGCGCCGGCTCACCCTCGAATTGCTGGAGAGCGGCGACCTCGATGTTTCGGAGCGTCGAGATACGCTGATGGCGCGGTTCCGCGCCACCGGTGTGCGTCTGGCTGAAGACGATCTCGGCTCGGGCTACAGTTCCCTGCTGCGGCTAGACAGTTTTCCTTTTGACGAGGTCAAGATCGATCAAGGTCTGCTCCGCGGCCTGGGCAAGGCGCCGCGCCGCGCACTTGATTTCATCCAGCATCTCACCCGTCTGGCGCATGATCTGGGCAGCCTGGTGGTGGTCGAAGGGCTGGAATCACCGGGACTGGTGGAGGCTGCGATCATCCTGCAGGCCGATGCGGGGCAGGGCTACGGATTGGCGCAGCCCATGCCAGCCGATGCCGTGGTCGATTGGGCGCGTGGATTTCAACTGCACATCGACCGCGATCACCCGCGCACCGCGCTGGGAATTTACGCGGCTCACCTGCTGTGGGAAATGCGTCTTGCTTATATGATGCAGTGGCCGGATGCCCTGCCACTGGCCGCCCGTGCCGCAACGGCGCTGCACAACTACATCGAAGTGGAAGGGCTGGAGGGTGCGCCGCTGCATCAGGCCTATCTGCGGTTGATCCGCGCCTTGACGGGCGGCGTGGAGATGGCGGAATTCCGCAAGGCGCAGGAGGACATGCGGCAGCAGCTCGACCTTCTCGTGCGGGCCGAGTTGGGTCTGTAAAGGCGATGCTGGACGTCATTGGCAGCAGCGATTTTTGCCAAAAATGTCACACTTGCCCTAAAGTTTGCGAAAGTCGTGCCGTTGAGTCCGGCAACAGGAGAGAATGCCACCATGAGTCCCATCCAGAACTCTGCAGTTTCCAGCGCGTCAATAGCCAGCAGCGGCACTGCAGTGGCGTCACGCCGTGCCGCTTCCGCGTCTGCGGCTGGCGCAGGGACGGCCGGGCAGGCGAATCCGCCGGACGCCGGAGCCTCTGCGCAAGTGTCCATCTCGGGCGCCGGGCAAATGCTCAATCTCGCCAGTACCCAGGGGTCCACGCCGCCGGCAAGCGATGCGCGCATCGCCGGCTTGCAAAGCGCCATTCAAAGCGGGCAATACACGGTTGATCCACGGCGCATCGCCAGCGGTCTGCTGCAGGACAGCAAGTCCTTGCTGACGGCTTCCAAGCCGACCGCGGGCTAAGTTGTCATGCCGCAAGTGGTCGAGGACATTCTCCGCCTGCAGTTCGACAAGCTGCAGGCGTTTGACCGTCTGCTTGTCACTGAACATGCCTGCCTGCTGCAGGCCGCAGTCGATCAACTGCCCGCATTGTCGGAGCAAAAGACCGCCTTGATTGCCGAGATCGAGTCTGTTGAGCAAGACCGCATCAATGCATTCCATAAGGATGCGAACGCCAGCAGTTCACCTGCCTGGGCATTGGTGCAGAAGCTGGCAAAAGAGGTTTCCGACGCTAATCAGCGCAACGGCAGCATGATCATGGCGCTGATGCGCAATACCGAAGGCGCATTGCAGATCCTGCGCGGCACGACCGGCGAGGTCGATCTGTACGGCGCTCACGGCCAGGGACAGGCTGGCAGCGCCGCAGCGCGGCTGCAGGTCAGCGCCTGACAGCGCTTGCGGGCTGATTCATGCTCATTCTCACGCGCCGCCCTGGCGAAGCCATTCGGCTTGGCGACAATATCCGCCTCGTGATTCTGCAATCTGCCCCTGGCAAAGTCCGCCTGGGCATTGAAGGACCGCCCGATTTGCGTATCCTGCGCGAAGAACTGTATGCGCAGATCAGCCAGGACAATCAGGCGGCGCTCGCGCCACAAGACCTGTCGCTAGGACATTGGATTTCCGCGCAGGCCGGTGGAGACTCTCGGTGAACGTCACGCAGCACACCGATTCGCCGGAGAGTGCGGAGCCCGCAATGACCTTGTCGGTTTCCGCCCATCTGACACCCACGCGATTTGGCCCCCTCCCGTTTCTGGCGGAGCAGATCTGGTCGACGGAGTCGCCCCTGCCTGGATTCGAAGCCTTGCAGCGCTTCGGACTGATCAGCCTGCAAGCCGAACGGCCTTTTGTCTGGTTGCAGTCACTGGAAGACGCCGCGGTGAGTTTTCTGCTCGTTCCGGCGGCGCATTTCGGGCTGCGTTATCCACATCTGGCAGCAGCGTCCATGCCGATGGTGATGGTGCTTCTGCCCGAACAGGCCGGACAGCCGCTGCGGCCCCATCGACAGGCGCCCCTGCTTTTCGATTCGCAGACCGGCTTGTTTTCGCAACATATTGTCGAAGCCGCCGAAGTCGACGGCGGCGGGATGTTCTTGCCACAGGCGGCAGTGGAACAGGCTGACGGATTCGCGCAGCGCGTCCTCGCCCTCAATGTGCGCTGAGAACCGCAGTCGGCCAGCAGGGTCAGCGTTTCGCGTCCCGCAGTAGCTCCCGATCGCGCCGCTGCACATACTGCTGCAGGCGTTGTTCGAACCCCGGAGCCATGTTCAAAAACTGAATCCCGAGTTGGCGCACGGGCTGGCGAGTCTTGGTGTCGCGCAAACTGCCCACGTAGCGCACCTCGGCTTCGACTGCGAGTTCCACGTCCTCCAGGCTGAAGCGCACAACCGGGATGTATTCCCCAGTTGTCAAGGCGTAATCAAGGGCGGATGGCACCAGCAGACGCATGCCACTCACGCTGAGATCGTGGCATTGACCATAGAGTGGCTTGGCACCGCGACGCTGGATGTTCACGGTGCTCAGGTCGCCCGGCGCGACGGAGACACGGAAAAAATTGCGCCGTTGCAGGTAATAGATGAGTTCCGGGTAGGCGATGCGCAGCGCGCCGTAGCCTTCGTAGTCGATGCGCTCGATGAGCTTGGACTGAAAGCCGACGAACACGCCTTCATACCTCCCGATGGTAAAAAACGGTGCGTCGTTTTCCAGCCGCCGGTTGCCGGAATCCGGGGTGAGTTCGTCGATGATCAGCCAGTTCTTG
>JBAUTC010000179.1:0-17372 GCA_049582025.1 Thiomonas sp. | reverse complement strand
TGGACGTCGGCATGATTGGCCACCTGAGAAGCGTCTTCGGTGGCCTTCTGGGTTTCCGTGATCTGGGTCTGCTGCGACTTGACCTGTGCTTCGAGCTGTTGCACCTTGGCCTTGAGCGCTTGCAGCTCATTCAGGATGTCGGCGTTGGTGTCGGCATGCGCCAGCGGGGCAAGCCCCAGGCTGGCAGCCAACACAGTGAGTTTGAACTTGTTCATCATTGCGATCCTCCAGGAATTTTTGAGTATTGACGGGGTGCTGCACTTGCTCAGAAAAAACTTGCCATCCGGTGTTGGCTCATCGCCCTTCGGCCGTCATGAAGCCCACCCCGAATTCTTTTGTCTGCGGCGGTTCGGCGTCGAGGCGCAAGGCCTGCGCTGCCTGCCTTGCGCGCTGGCGCTCACGTCGGGCCATCAGAAGACTGCTCACGGCCACGGCGATAACCACCAGATAGACGGTGATGGCGCCGACCACGTTGATGGTTGGGCTCAGCCCGAGGCGTGCGCGCGAGAAGATGACCACCGGCAGGGTGGTGCTGCCCGGACCGGACAGGAAGGCCGAGATCACCACCTCATCGAGCGAGAGCGAAAAAGCCAGCAGCCAGGCCGACACCAGCGCCTGCGAGATGGACGGCAGGGTGACGAGCATGAACACCTGGAAGGGCCGCGCGCCCAAGTCCATGGCCGCTTCTTCGATCGAACGATCCATTTCCTTGAGCCGCGACTGAATCACCACGGCGGCATACGAAATGGCCATCACCGTATGGCCGATATAGATGGTGAAAAACCCCTTGTGCGGAAATCCCAAGGCCTTTTGCAGCGTGACAAAGAACAGCAGAAGTGCCAGCGCAATGACCACCGTGGGCATGACCAGGGGGATGTTGATCATGAAGTTGAGAAGGCCCTTGCCGGAAAAATGCCGGTAGCGCACCAGAGCGAAAGCGGCCAGGGTGCCGAGCAACACCGAAGTCGTGGCCGTGGCCAGCGCGACTTTCAGCGACAGGACGAGGCCACTGATCACTTCCTTGTCATGCACAACTGCGCCATACCACTTGAAGGTCCAGCCTCCCCAGATGGTGACCATGCGCGAATCGTTGAAGGAGTACACCACCAGCACCACGATGGGCAGGTAGAGAAACAGATAGACCAGGATCATCCAGGTCAGGGGGAGCGCAGCAGTCTTTTTCATCGCGCGCTCTCCAGGGACTTGGTCTGGTATTTGTTGAACACCGCGATCGGCACCAGGATCAGCAGGATCATGACGATGGCTACCGCCGAGGCACGCTGCCAGTCGAGGTTCAGGAAGAACTCGTTCCACATCACGCGGCCGATATTCAGCGTGGACGGTCCGGAGAGCAGTTCTGGAATGACGTATTCGCCCACCGCGGGAATGAACACCAGCAAACTGCCGGCGATGATGCCCGACTTGGACAATGGCACGGTGACCAGCCAGAACGTCTTGAACGGGGTTGAACCCAGATCGGCTGCGGCCTCCACCAGCCTGTGGTCCATTTTCACAAGGGTGGCGTAAAGCGGCAGAATCATGAACGGGATGTAGCCATACACCATGCCCACCATGAAGGAAAATTCTGTGAACATCATGCGCAGCGGGGTGTGGATGATGCCGGTCCACATCAGAAATTGATTGAATAGCCCGTTGATGTCGAGCAGGTTTTTCCACGCATAGATGCGGATCAGGAAGGATGTCCAGAACGGCAGCATCACCAGCATCAGCAACGCCGGGCGGACCGTCGGCTTGGCGCGTGCAATGAAATAGGAAAACGGATAGCCGATCACTAGGCAGAGCACCGTGGTCATCAGCGCATACCACAGCGAGGACAGATAGGTGATGATGTACAGGCTGTCGCGCACCAGCGCCAGATAAGGCGCGAAGCGGATATTCACCTGAAGGGCTTCGTTCACATACGAGACCAGCGGATTGAAACCGATGCCCAAGGCGTCGCTTTCGGACACGCTAATCTTGAGAAGGATGAAAAACGGCGCGAGCAGAAAGGCCAGGAGCCAGATCTGCGGAATGCCGATCACCGTCTTGCGGCCCCAGTTGAAGGGCTTGCGCACCTTGCGCGGCGTTTGGATGTCGTTGCTGGTTGACATGATGCGGGCGCTCTGATCGTTACTCGACGATGACGACCGGTGCGGTCGATGCCCAGTGCGCCGTCACTGCCGCACCGACTTCAAACGGATCAGCATGGCGATTCGCGTTGGATACCGTGACGCGAATGCGACGCTGGCTGGATAGTTCCAACTCATACGCGGTGTAGCTGCCCATGTAGGACCGGCCTGACACCGTGGCCAACAGCGCGTTATGCGGATGGACCTGATGGCCTTCGGTCAGTGTCATTTTCTCGGGGCGAAGGGCTATATCGAGCTTCATGTTCAGCGTGCCGCTGATGCCGTGACCGATGTGAAACAGTGCGTCTGCAGTCTGCACTTCGCAATGGTCGTTTTCGTCGGTCACCAGCTTCCCTTCGAACATATTGACGTTACCGATGAAGTCGGCAATGAAGCGCGTTTGCGGGTGCTCGTAGATTTCGGTCGGGGTGCCAAGTTGCAGGAACTCGCCGTCTTTCATCACCGCGATGCGGTCGGCCATGGTCATCGCCTCTTCCTGGTCGTGGGTGACCATCACACAGGTCACGCCCACCTTGCGCAGGATGTTGACGAGTTCAAGCTGCGTGCGCTCGCGCAATTTCTTGTCAAGTGCGGCCAATGGCTCGTCGAGCAATAGCAGCTTCGGCCGCTTCGCCAGGCTGCGCGCCAGCGCCACGCGCTGTTGCTGGCCGCCCGAGAGCTGGTGGGGCTTGCGTTTGCCGTAAGGCTTGAGCTGGACGAGTTCGAGCATCTGCTCGACACGTGCGGCAATGTCGTTCCTGGACATGCCGTCGCGCCGCAGGCCGAAGGCGATGTTGTCGAACACCGTGAGATGCGGAAACAGAGCATAGGACTGGAACATCATGTTGATCTGCCGCTCGTAGGGTGGCAGGTCGGTGATGTCCTCCCCTTCGAGGTAGATGTGGCCCGAAGTCGGCGTCTCGAAACCGCCAAGCATGCGCAGCAAGGTGGATTTACCGCAACCGCTCGATCCGAGCAGAGCGAAGATCTCTCCCTTGTGGATATCGAGATGGATATCGTTGACCGCGATGACCTCGTCGAAGCGGCGGGTGATTCCGTCGATTCGGAGGAATGGTTTTTCACTCGGGGAAGGGGGCGTCACAGCGCGAACTCCATCATCGGTCAAACAGAATTGAACACGGTTGCTACCGCATTCCCACCAGAGATCGGCGGAAATGCGGCAGCGGGCTTACATCACAGGCCAGTCTTGAACTTGGTGTACAGACGCGTCACCAGACGGCGCTGCTCCGCGGTGTAGACCTTGGGCGGAATCAGCTTGGCCACCATGTCGGGCTTGAGGAACACGAAGTCGTTGTCCTTGATGCTGGCGTCTACATCTGGCAGGGACGCCGGCACCGGGTTGGCGTAGGTCACTTCGTTGGTGTCAGCCGCAGCCACCTTGGGCTCAAGCACATAGCTCAGCCACTTGTAGGCGTTGTCGAGGTTCTTGGCGTCTGCGGGAATGGCCATGGTGTCGATGAAGATCACGGCGCCATGGGTCGGCGGGAACACCTTGATGTCCTGCTTGTTCTTGGCGGCCTTCGCGCGTGCCGCGGCAATGCCCATGTCACCCGACCAGCCCAGCGACATGCAGACCGAGCCACCGGCCAGATCGTTGATGTAGCCCGATGACGAGAAGATGCTCACATCCTTGCGCACCTTCTGCAACATGGCATAGGCCTTCTCGAAATCGGCCGGGTTTTGGCTATCTTGCGGAATGCCGAGATAGTTGAACGCAGCCTCCATGATGTCGTCACCCGAGTCGAGCATGGAAATGCCGCAGGACTTGATCTTGTTGGCGTAGGTCGGATCAAAAATCAGCGACCAGGGATTTTCCGGCATCGGGGTGTTGCCCAGTGCCTTTTTCACCAGCGCGACGTTGATGCCCACGGTGGTGTAGCCCCACATCCAGGGGATCAGGTATTTGTTGCCCGGATCGACCGCAGCGAGCTGCTTCATCAGGCCCGGATCGAGGTTCTTGTAGTTTGGAATCTTGGCCTTGTCCAGCGGATGCAGCAGGCCGCCCTTGATGTCGATTGCCGCCCAGTTGGACGAAGGCACCACGATGTCGTAGCCGGTGTCGCCTGCCACCATCTTGGCGAACAAGGTTTCGTTGGAATCAAAGGTGTCATAGCGCACCTTGATGCCGGTTTCCTTCGAGAACCCGGGCACCGTGGTCGGGGCGATGTAGTCCGACCAGTTGTAGATGTTGAGCACGCCCGCGGCTTGCGCTGGCGCGGCAGCGCCAAACGTCAGCGCGGCAGCACCCGCCAGACAGGCCGACAGCAGCTTGCCGCTCAGCGATTTTTTACGCAGTTTGTGTGACATAAAACCCCCTCAGAAAGTGAGTAAACCAGTGGAAAAAAACAGCAGGTGAAGCGGATAACCCATTGCAATTCTCGTACCAGTATCACGTGGCGAACTGAAACAAGAATGGCGTTTTATACCAAGCCCCTGGCGCGCAGGCCAGAGAGAGTGTCATCCAGGCTGCAGCGGATGCGGCGAATCATTTCATCGATCTCCGCGTGCGTCATGACCAGCGGCGGCGCAATGATCATGCGCTCTTCCACTGCGCGCATCACCACCCCGTTCTTGAAGCAGTTGTCACGGCAGATGTAGCCCACACCCAGATCGGCGTCGAACAGGGTGCGGCTTGCCTTGTCCTTGTAGAGCACCAGCCCGGCCACCATGCCCAGCGATTGCACGTCGCCCACCAGAGGATGGTCGGCAAGGGTGGCGAATTGCTGCTCCAGATAGGGCGCGGTGTCGGTCGCTACCTTTTCGACCACGCCCTCGGCGCGCAGCGCGTTGATATTGGCGATCGCCACGGCGCAGCAGGTGGGATGGCCGGAATAGGTGAAGCCGTGGTTGAAATCGCCTCCCGTCTCGATCAGCAGCTTGGCGATGCGGTCCCCCACCAGCACGCCGCCCAACGGCAGATAGCCGGAGGTCACGCCTTTGGCGAAGGTGATGAGGTCGGGCTTGGTATTGATGCGCGGGTGCTGGCAGCCGAACCAGTGGCCCAGTCGACCGAAGCCGCAGATCACTTCATCGGAGACCAGCAAGATTCCGTATTTGTCGCAAATGCGCTGGATCTCGGGCCAGTAGCTCGCGGGGGGAATGATCACGCCGCCAGCGCCTTGCACGGGCTCGCCGATAAACGCGGCCACCTTGTCCGCGCCAAGTTCGAGAATCTTGTCTTCCAGCCAGCTCGCGGCGCGCAGGCCGAAATCGTGCGTGCTCTCTCCTGGCTTGCCGTGCTGCAGCTGGTAGGGCTGGTCGATATGGGTGATCCCCGGCAGTGGCAGGTCGCCCTGCTCATGCATGCCGCTCATGCCACCCAGCGACGCGCCACCCAGGGTGCTGCCGTGATAGGCGTTGTGGCGGCTGATGAGGGTCTTGCGTTGCGGCTGACCCATCAAGTCCCAATAGCGGCGCACCAAGCGGATGACCGTGTCATTGCCTTCAGAGCCGGAATTGGTGAAAAACACATGGTTGAATCCAGGGGGCGCCACTTGCGGCAGCAACGCCGCCAGCTCGGTCGCTGGGGCCGTGGTGGTCTTGAAGAAGGCGTTGTAGAACGGCAGGGTCTGCATCTGGTGCGTGGCCGCGTCCACCAGGTCTTGTCGGCTGTAGCCGAGGTTGACGCACCACAGGCCCGACATGCCGTCGATGATTTCGTGGCCTTCCGAGTCCCAGATGCGCACGCCCTCGCCACGCACGATCACGCGCGCGCCGGCGGCATTGAGATCTTTGGTGTCGGTAAAGGGATGCAGGTGGTGCGCCGCGTCCTTGGCACGCAGCGCTGCCGTGTCGAACTGTGGCAGATCATTGGGTTTCATTCGAATCTCCGTTGTGAACTGTTTTGAGGGTGCTGTGGGTCAGACGTGCAGCAGCAGGTGCTCACGCTCCCAGGGGCTGATCACCTTCATGAACTCGGCGTACTCGCTCATCTTCACTGCCTTGTAGATGCCGCAAAAACGGTTGCCCAGGATGGCTTCGAGTTCGGGGACGTCGTCGAGTGCGCGCACCGATTCGGACAGGCTTTGCGGGAGCGGGATGGCGTTGGGAGCCGCATAGGCGTTGGTCTTCATCTCCGGCAGGGGCGTGATCTTGTTGACCATTCCAAGATAGCCACACGCCAGGCTGGCGGCCAGCGCGACGTAGGGATTGGCATCCGCGCCGATCACCCGGTTTTCCATGCGCCGGTTTTCGGCGTTGGAATAGGGCACGCGAATGCCCACGGTACGGTTGTCGGCGCCCCATTCCACATTGGTCGGCGCCGCGGTATTGCTCACCAGGCGACGGTAGGAGTTCACGTAGGGCGCGAACAGCGACATGACGTGCGGAATGTATTTCTGCAGCCCGCCGATGTAGTGCAGGAAGGCGTCGGACTGGGTGCCGTCGGGATTGCTGAAAATGTTCATGCCGGTCTTGCGATCGACGATGCTCTGGTGCACGTGCATCGCGCGACCCGGCTCACCCGCCATGGGCTTGGCCATGAAGGTGGCGAACATATTGTGACGCAACGCCGCTTCACGCAGGGTCCGCTTGAAGAAGAACACCTTGTCCGCCAGATCGAGCGGGTCGCCGTGCAGGAAGTTGATCTCCATCTGCCCGGCGCCAACTTCGTGAATCAGCGTGTCCACGTCGAGGTCCATCGCCTCGCAGTAGTCGTAGATGTCTTCGAACAGCGGATCGAACTCGTTGACCGCGTCGATGCTGTAGTGCTGACGCGACGTCTCGGCCCGGCCCGAACGGCCGATGGGCGGGCGCAGCGGCTGGTCGGGATCGTTGTTCTTGGCCACCAGGTAGAACTCCAGCTCGGGCGCCACCACCGGAGCCCAGCCCTTGTCGGCGTAGAGCTTGAGCATGTTTTTCAGCACCGTGCGCGGCGCGTAATCAACGGGCTCGCCGTCTTTGAAATAGCAATCGTGGATCACCTGTGCCGTGGGGTCGGTGGCCCAGGGCACGACCCGCGCCGTGCTCGGATCTGGCACCAGATTCATGTCGCGGTCGGTGTCGGCGATGAGGGTGTCGATGTGTCCGTCTTCCGGCCAGTTGCCGGTCACGGTCAGGCCGATGATGCTTTCCGGAAGCCGCATGCCGCGGTCTTCGGTGAACTTGCTGCGGGGCAGGATCTTGCCGCGCGCCACCCCGGTCAGGTCGGGCACAAGGCACTCGATTTCGGTAATGCGTTGGGCGTTAAGCCAGCCCTCAAGATCGTTGAAGGTCCATTGCTTGCGGTTGTCGCTACTCATGATGTGATTCCAGTTTGCGTTTCAAGGATGATTCCATTGGACGCTTCCGCTTTGAACGCCAAAGGCGGAGGCGCGATTCGTCAGGCTGTACAAGCCAGTCTGCCTGCGTGCTTGAGCTCGGCATACTGGCGACATGCATTGCCGAACGCGGCATACATTGCGCGCGACACGGGGTTTTGCGCGGCTTGCCATTCGGGGTGCCACTGCACCGCCAGCAAAAAACCGGGAGCAGTGCGATGGGTGTAGGCCTCGATCAGCCCGTCAGGCGCATGCGCCTGAGCGAGCAGATCGGGGGCGAGTGTCCGGATACCCTGGCCGTGCAGACTGTTGACCTGCCAGGAACTGGTGCCGACGATCGTTGCCAACGCACCGCCTTCGACCGCATGCACCAGGTGCGCCGGGCCGTATTGCCCGGCAGCGTCCAGCGCCTCGTCTTCGCGGTGATCGTCAAAGCCTTCGGTGTTGTGCACCTCTTGCAGCAGGGTTCCGCCAAGGGCCACGTTGATTTCCTGAAAGCCGCGGCAGATGCCGAACACCGGAATGCCGCGTGCGATGGCCGCGCGGATCAACGGCAGCGTGGTCGCATCGCGCGCCGGATCCGCCGGAGAGGCAGGATTGCTCAGTTCATGGCCATAGTGATGCGGCTCGATGTTCGACGGCGAGCCGGTGAACGTCAACCCGTCCACGTCATCGAGCACAGCCTCCAGCGGCATGTCCTTGCCCAGCGAGGGTAAAAGCCAAGGCAACACGCCGGAGAGCGGCAACAGCGGGTCGACATATTTCTGTGCCACCGCATAAGTCGGGTGGCCACCGAGCTGCTTCAGGTCAGTGGTGACCGCAACGCGTGGAAACAAGGAGGGGGTGGACATCGTCAAAACCGGATCAATGGAAACTGAAATGGCGGGAGAAGCACGCGGGCATATTTACTCTTTTTAGTGCATCGCAACAGCTGACGGGACCAAGTGAACGCCCCATGTTTTGGCACTTCTTTGGTGCAACGCAATACCGCGACGCACCGCTTCGAAATCGAAAAATACTAGGGTTTTCCATAGGTTAGCGCTAATCGACAGCCTCAATTTACCTGCCAACTGGTACTCTCGGAAGTGCCACTCCCTGCTTTTGTCATGGAGCCAGTTCCAGCCACTCGCCGACGTCCTCATGCGCCCACTTGCTCTTTCCGAACTTCTGCTCACCGAACTCCAGCGCGTGGAAGGCGATGCCAACGTTGCGCAGCCGCTCAACCGGCGGCTGTATCTGTCGCTGCGCGGCGCCATCCTGGCAGGGCGCATCACTGCGGGGGGGCAACTGCCGTCGACCCGCGATCTGGCAGGCGACCTCAACCTCTCGCGCAACACGGTGATGTCGGCCATCAACCAGCTCACGGCCGAAGGCTACCTCACTGCGCGGCAGGGCAGCGGCACTTTCGTCTCCGACACTCTGCCGGAGCTGGGCCCGCTCAGCCCGGCGGTGCGCGGGCGCAAACCGGCCCAGTCCGCCAGCCTGAATTGCGAATCGCCGCGCGAACTCTCGCAGCGGGGCAGTCTGCTTACCGCCCAGTCGGGCTCTGCAGATTTTGAAGTGCAGCCCTTCGCGCCGGGTGAAATCGAATTTTCCGAATTTCCAATCCAGCTCTGGCAGAAGCTGCAAGCCAAGTATTGGCGCAGCCTCGACCGCGATCTGCTCGATTACGGCCAGGAAGGCGGCTATATGCCGCTGCGCGTGGCCATGGCGCAATACCTCAGCCTGTCGCGCTCGGTGCGCGTCACACCCGAGCAGGTGCTCATCACGTCGGGCACGCAGCAATCACTCGACCTGGCTGCGCGCCTGCTCACCGACCATGGCGACGACGCCTGGGTGGAGAACCCGTGTTACTGGGGTGCGCGCCGCGCGCTGCAGGCCGCGGGACTGAGGCTGCGTCCGATTCCAGTGGACGCCGAAGGCATTGCGCCATCGACCGCCGACTGGCAACAGGGCAAGCCCCGACTGATCTACGTCACCCCATCGCATCAATATCCGCTCGGGCACGTGATGAGCCTGCAACGCCGCCGCGCGCTGCTGCAGTTTGCCGCGCAGCAGCGCTGCTGGATCTTCGAGGACGACTACGACAGCGAATTCCGCTTCGGTGGCCGCCCCTTCGCGAGTCTGCAGGGTCTGGATGAACACGCCCAGGTGCTGTATTCGGGCACCTTCTCCAAGGTGATGTACCCCGGCATCCGTCTTGGGTATCTGGTGGTGCCCACCGATCTGCTGCCCGCCTTCAACACCGGGCTGTACGACCTGTATCGCCCCGGACAACTCATGCTTCAGGCCGCATTGACTGACTTCATCACCGAAGGCCATCTCAACACCCTGATCCGCCGCCTGCGCGTGGCCTACCAGGCGCGGCGCGACGAACTGGCACGACGCATTCAGCACGCCCTCGGCGACCGGGTGCAGATCTCCGGCCAGGAGTCAGGCCTCCACCTGTGCCTGCTGTTCACTCCGCAATGCGGCCAGGTAGACGACGAAGCCATCGCCCGCGCCGCAGACGCACAAGGCATGACGGTGCGCCCGCTGTCGCGCTACTACATCGGCACGCCCGAGCACAGCGGCCTGGTGATCGGCTACGCCTACGTACCCACCGAACGCGTGGGCCCATGGGCGCGCAAGCTCTGTGAACTACTGACCAGGCATCTGGGCTGACACCCAGGTGCCTGGCGGCGCCTCAGGCCGCCGCCTTGTGCGCCACGCCGGCCAGGCTTTCCATGCGCGCTGTGTCCTCGCGCAAGGCGGCTGCGTCGCCCGAGTAGGCGATCTCCCCCTCCGAAAGCACATAGGCACGGTCGGCCAACTGCAGCGCGAGAAAGGCATTTTGCTCCACCAGCAGCACGGAGATGCCCTCCTCCTTCATGCGACCCACCGTGCGCATGACATCCTGCACGATCACCGGCGCCAGGCCTTGCGAGGGTTCGTCGAGAATGAGCAGCTTGGGATTGAGCAGCAGCGCGCGGCCAATCGCCAGCATTTCCTGTTCGCCACCCGAAAGGCGCCCGCCTTTGCTGGTGCGGCGCTCGTGCAGGCGGGGGAACAGTTCGTAGACGGTATCGATGGTCCAGCGGCCGGGTTTCTCATGCACCACCTGAAGGTTTTCGTGCACTGTGAGGTGCCCGAAGATCTTGCGTCCTTCGGGCACGTAGCCCACCCCCATATTGGCGATACGGTGGGGCGAAGCACCGGTCATGTCCTTTCCGAAGAAGCGGACCTGGCCCTGGCGCGGCGCCGTGAGGCCCATCACCGAGCGCATGGTCGTGGTTTTGCCCGCGCCGTTGCGTCCGAGCAGGGCGACGAGTTCGCCTTCGCCTACCGTCATCGACACACCCTTGAGGATGTAACTCTTGTCGTAGTAGGTGTGGATTGCGTCGAGTTCGAGCACGTTGTTCATGCGGGGCTCCCGTTGCATGGCGCCGCGTACGCGGCGGGGATGGTCAGGGCGCGGCGGAAGTGTGACGACTCACCTCGCGCTGCGCGCGTCCCCTCCAAGAGGGGTTCGCCCGATTTCGGGCGGCAGTGCATCGGTGTCATTGTGGCTGCCCCAGGTAGGCGGACTGCACCCGCGGGTTGCTGGCGATCTCGTCCGCAGTGCCCTCGGCCAGCATGGAACCGTTGTCCAGCACGGTGATGCGGTCGGCAATGCCGAACACGATTTCCATGTCGTGCTCGACGAACAGGGTGGTGATGCCCTGGTTCTTGTTCAGGTCGCGGATCAGCGCCGTCATGTGGTGCGTCTCTTCGTCGCCCATGCCAGCGGTCGGCTCGTCCAGCAGCAGCAGCTTGGGGCTGCGCGACAGCGCGATGCCCACTTCCACCACGCGCTGGTCGCCGTGTGACATCTCGCCGGTGATGCGGTCGGCCTTGCCGGTGAGCTTCACGCGTTGAAGCAACTCGTCCACCTGCGCATCGATACGTGCGCGCAGGCTGCGGGTCATCCAAGGACGCAGGCTCACGCCTTGTGCGACCTCGGCGGCGATACGCAGGTTTTCGTAGACCGTCAGCGAACGGAAGATCTCCGTGATCTGGAAGGTACGGATGATGCCGCGGTTCACCAGTGTGCTCGGGTTGACGGTCTGGATCGGCTGGCCATCGAACACGATCTGCCCCTCGCTCGGCGGGAAGAAACCGCTGATCAGGTTGAACAGGGTGGTCTTGCCGGCGCCGTTGGGGCCGATGACTGCGCGCAGTTCTCCCGGTGCAACATCCAGGGAAATGTCGGTCAGCGCCTGAAGCGCACCGAAGCGCCGTGAAACGGATTGGAGTTTGAGCAGGCTCACGATTTCTTGATCCTTCGTTGCACAAAACCCATGATGCCCAGCGGAAAGAACAGGACCGACAGGATGAAAATCGCCCCGATGACGGACATCCAGTTATTCGTCACGGTACTCGCGTAATCCTGCACCAGCACGAAGATGGCGGCGCCGACGAATGGTCCCCAGAAGCTGCGCATGCCGCCGAGCACCGCAATGACGACGAAGTCGCCGGACAGGGTGTAGTTGAGGCTGTTGGGCGAGGTGAAGCTGTCGAGCAGCGCGTTGAGCGAACCGGCCAGCGCGACGATGAACCCCGAGATGGCAAACGAGAGTGCCGCGTACTTCTGTACGTTCACCCCGAGGAAGGTCAGCCGCTTCTGGTTTTCGCGAACCGCGACGAAGGCATGGCCCAGTGGCGAATTCAGCACCATCCACAGCACGGCTGCGCCGAGGGCGAAGCACAGCAGGGTGAAGTAGTAAAAACCGGCCGAACCCATGGTCCACTCCACACCCGGGAGGATGTGGAACGGGTGACGGGCGAAGCCAGTCAATCCGTCATACCCGCCTGTCACCGACTGCCAGCGGATGGCGATGAAGTAGAAGAGCTGCCCGATGGCGATGGTGATCATGGCGAAATAGATCCCCCGCCGACGCACCGCGATCGGCGCCAGCGCGGTCGCGATGACGCCACCGAGCACTGTGCCGCAGACAACGGCCAGCGGGATGTTGGTCGAGTAGTACTTCAGCACGAGCCCGGCACCGTAGGCACCGAGGCCGAAATACGCCGCATGCCCGAACGACAGGCCGCCCGTGAAACCGAGCAGCAGGTTCAGCCCCATGGCGGCGAGCCCGTAAATCAGCACGCGCGTGGCAATGTTGTTGTAGCCACCCAGGTAAGGCAGCCAGGCAGGTGCCGTAAGCAGCACCAGCGCAAGCACGATGGTGCCGATGGCTGGACGGCGAAATGCCCGGGGGGTGGACGGAGCGGACAGCGCAGTGCCCGCGGCGGAATTGGTGCGGTCAGTCATTCGAGCAGTCCTTCCTGGCCGAGCAGGCCGCGCGGACGCACGACGAGCATGACACCCATGATGAGATAGATCACCGCCTCACTGGCGGCTGGGAAAAAGGCTGTAGTGAGACCCGATGCGACACCGATGATCAGACCACCCAGCAGCGAGCCGAGGAGCGAGCCGACACCGCCGACGACGATCGCGACGAACGCGGGCATCAGCAGGCTGTCTCCCATGGTCGGATCGAGTCCGAGCTGGCCTGCAGCCAGGATGCCGGCCACGCCTGCGAAGATGATCCCGATGACGAAGTTCGCCGTGCGAAGCAGGTAGATGTTCACGCCCAGCGCCGACACGGTTTCGAGGTCTGCATTGCCTGCGCGGATACGAATACCCAAACGCGTGAACCGCAGCACGGCAAACAGCGCGGCAGTGCCAATGAGGGCAACGGCGACGACGAAAAGCCGGTAGCCGGTCAGGAAGAAATAGGTCTGACTCAGCGGATGGCCGAGCGCAGCGGGAATGGCCAGCGGCACCCCGACCGGGCCCCAGATGGTGCGTATCGCGTCCTGCATGATCATCGCCAGACCAAAGGTCAGGAGCAGGGAATAAAGTGGGTCACGCTTGTACAGCCGACGTATCAACAGGGTTTCGACCGCGAGGCCGAGAACGCCTCCCAGCAGTGGGGCGATCAGCAATGCGCCCCAGAAACCGACATACGGCACCAACGTGAAGGCGAAGTACGCCGACAGCGCCATGAAGGCGCCCTGGGCGAAGTTGATGGTGCTGTTGAGCCCCAGGATCAGGGCCAGCCCAAGGGCCAGTAGCGCGTAAAACGCGCCGGTGATCAGGCCGTTGAACAGATTGAAAACGATGACGAGACTCAAGGTCAGGCCTCCGCGGGTTCGGGATGGACGGCGGGGGCGCGGCGGGCCATACGGCCGGGCGCGCCCCCGCGATGAAACAGAGCTGGGACGGGTTCAGCCCTTGGGCAGCATGCAGCCCATCTCTTGCGGCGACAGCGCGATGTCGGCGCCCGCGACGATGTTCGACACGTTGAACAGGTCCGGGTATTTGCCGGTCTGGATCACGTGGCCGGGGAACATGCTGATCAGCAGCTGGTGGTCCTCTTTGCGATAGACCGGCGTGTGCGGCTGCAGCGCGATTTCCGGCGGAAGCGCGAGTCCCTCCATCGCCTTCACGACCTTCGCCGTGTCAGTGGACTTCGCCTTGGCCACGGCGAGCGAGATCGCGTGCGTCGAGGCATAGCCAAACCACACGCGGGCCGTCGGGTATTCGCCCTTGTTCGCTGCGGCGTAGCGTTTCACAAAGTCGGCGACGTGGGGGGTCTTGGGTTGGTTCCAGTACCACTCCATGGTCCACCAGCCGTAGCGCGCCGCTTCGGGCAGTGCCGCAGCCTGCTCAAGTTCGAACAGCGCACCGCCCACGGCGATGTCCTTGTTGATGCCGAACTGGGCGATCTGCTTCATGCAGTTGACCTGGTCGTTGCCGGCCAGCAGCAGACACAGCACCTGGGGCGCCTTCGCCTTGACGTCGATCAGGTACGAGGAAAAGTCGGTGGTGCCGACAGGCACGAGGCTGCCGCCAGCGACGGTGCCGCCCATGTGCTTGAGCTGGGTTTCGTAGTCGGTCTGCTCCGACTTGCCGAAGGCATAGTCGGTGGTGAGGAAGTACCACTTTTTACCGAACTTCTTGAACAGAGTGTCGAAGTCGCCGGCGGTCAGCATCCAGGTGGTCGAGCAGGTACGGAAGGTCGTTGTCTTGCATTCCTTGCCGGTGAGGCTGTCGACGTGGCCACCGGTGCAGAGGAACAGCTTGTTGTGCTGATTCGCAAACTGGGAAACGGCGAGGGAGGCCGCCGAATTCACCGTACCCATCAGGAAGTCGACATTGTTCTGGCTGAGCAGGCGAGAGGCCTTGTCGACCGCGGTTCCCGGGTTTCCTGCACTGTCCTCAACGAACAGTTGCAGCGGACGCCCCAGGACACCACCGGCCTTGTTGATCTCTGCTTCGGCAAACCGGGCACCCTTGATCTCGCTCTGGCCCAGGGCCGCGAAGGTGCTCGTGATGGGATCGACCATGCCGATCTTGATGGGCTTCTCGCTGGCGGCCCAGGTCGGCACCTGCGTGCCAAGCATTGCGGCCAATCCTGCTGCTCCGCCCGCTTTGATCAGCGTGCGACGATCCATCTGAATCTGGTCTTGCGAGTCATCCTTGTTCATGCAGATCTCCTGTTGTGTCACTGAAATGACGTGTTTTGTGAACCATGGCGACTATAGGCATGGCGCCTCCAAAACGGTAGAGGGGGTTTCCGCCAGTTTTGCAACCAATTGCAACCAATGTGACATTTCTTCAGATGATGTAGCAAAACGCACCCAAACTCCCCGGGTCTACCCGCACAGATCGCAAGATGGGTGCGAGTGTTTTTCATTCCTGCGGTGGAATGCGCTCGGCTTGCCGTAAACCCATGGCAAGCCGTCTACAGCAGATCGCGCAGCCGGTACCAGAGCATGCCCAGCACGAGCGCGGGCGTGCGCAGCAGATCGCCCCCAGGGAACGCGTTGTGCCGCAGGCGAGTGAACAGATCGAAACGCTCGGCGTGCCCGGCGATGGCTTCGGCCGCAAGGCGCCCGGCCATCCCGGTGAGTGCGAGGCCGTGGCCGGAGAAGCCCTGAAGATAGAGCACGTCCGGCGCGATGCGGCCGAAGTCCGGCGCGCGGTTCATGGTGATGTCCACAAACCCTCCCCACGCGTGCGTGACCTTGGCGTCGCTCAGTTGGGGGAACACACGCACCATGTCGCGGCGCATGGTGGCAGACAGGTCGCGGGGCGACAGAGTGGAATAACTCACGCGTCCGCCGAAGAGCATGCGGTCGTCGGCGGACAAGCGGTAATAGTCCAGAACAAACTGGTTGTCGGAAATGCAGGCACGGCTGGGAATGAGGGCAGCGGCCTGATCACGACCCAGAGGCTCGGTGGCGATGATGTAGGTGCCTACCGGCATGATGCGCCGAGCCAGACGCGGCGACACCGTGCCCAGGTGCACATTGCCCGCAAGCAGCACATGCTTGGCGCGAACCGTGCCTCCGTCGGTGCGCACCATCGCCATGCCGCCGCCGGCGTGCGCCGCCGGACGCACCTCCTGCACCACCGAGGACTCGTGGATGCGCACGCCTGCGGTGTTGGCTGCGCGCGCCAGTCCGAGGGTGTAGTTGAGCGGATGGACATGGCCGCTGAGGTCGTCGAAGATACCGCCGACATAGCGGCTGCTCGCGACTTCGGCGCCGAGCGCTTCGGCGTTCATCCAGCGCATGCGGCTGTAGCCGTAGTCGCGCTGCATGTGTTCTGCCCACTCCTTCAGCGCGTCGCGTTTGCGCGGGGTGACCGCCACGGTCATCGCGCCCGGAGTCCAGTCGCAGTCGATGTTGTGGGCGGCCATGCGCTGGCGCATCAGGTCAATGGCTTCGATCGAAATGTCCCAGGCCAGCCGCGCGGGCCCCATGCCGAGCTGCTTCTCGAACGGCTCCATCTCGCTGGAATAGCCGACCAGCGCCTGCCCGCCATTGCGGCCCGAGGCACCCCAGCCGATGCGCACTCCTTCGAGCAGCACCACGTCGAAGCCGCGCTGGCGCAGGTCGAGCGCGGCCGACAGGCCAGCCAGGCCACCACCGACGATGCACACATCCGCGCGGATGTCGCCGCGCAGCGGCGCATGCGCCGCTGCCGCCTGGGCGGTGTCGACGTAGTAGGAGCGGTTGATCAGGTCCTGGGCTTGGTGTTGGAGGCGCATCGGAAACGGGGTATCGGTTCAGGCGCCGGCCGCATCGGCAGCGAGCCGGGCGCAGAGATAGGTCCACACCGCATGGGCGGCGATGTTGGAGGTGAGTTCGGCATGGTCGTAGGGCGGGGCGACCTCCACGCAGTCCATGCCCACGAACGGCAGTTGCATGGCGCATAGCCCTTCCAGCAGCGACAACACCTGCGCGCTACTCAGCCCGCCGGGCTCGGGCGTCCCGGTGCCCGGAGCGAAGGCGGGGTCGAGACAGTCGATGTCCAGCGTGAGGTACACCGGCGCGTTGGCCGCAGCCAGCCGGGCACGAATGTCGGCGGTGATGGGTGCGAGCTGTGACGGGCTCTCCAGACCGCGCAGTTCGCGCGCGGTAATCACCCGTCCGCCCATGGTGTTGACATAGTCGCGCGCCGCGCGCTCCGCAGCCGAACGGATGCCCACCTGCACAATGCCCTGCGGCACGACGAGCCCCTCCTGCACCGCTTCATACACCCAGGTGCCGTGGCCGGACGGTTCGCCGAAGTGATCGGTCCAGGTATCGCAATGCGCATCGAAATGCAGCACGGCCAAGGGCTTCCCATGCACCGCGCGCAACGCGCGCAACAACGACAGGGTGATGGAATGATCACCGCCCAGCCACACCATGTGTTGCCGCGCCATCAGCGGCTGCGCCTGCGCTTCGAGCGCGGCGCGCATGGTGCCCAGACTGGTATTGGGCAGGAACAGGTCGCCGTGGTCACAGAGCTGGCTGGTCGGCGAGACGTCGAATAGCGGATGCGTGGCGTCGCACAGCATGAGGCTGGCCTGGCGGATGGCGTTCGGGCCGAATCGGGCGCCGGGACGGTTGGTCACCGCCCCGTCCCAGGCGACTCCGGCCACGC
>JBAUTC010000178.1:0-3769 GCA_049582025.1 Thiomonas sp. | reverse complement strand
GCTGCGCACGCAGCGCGGGCAGATGCGCGTCCACGCGCAGTGCCAGTGCGTCCGGCGGCAGCGCCAGCAACTCGCGCGCCAGCGCCTCCGGCGCAGACCACACCAGCGACACCATGGACTGGCCCTGCATAGGTGCAAGCGGCAGCAGGGCGATCACGCCGCCATCGGCGAAGGTCTGGAAGGCAACGCCGTCGTGCGGCGCGGCGCAGACAAAATTGGCCACCACGCCGCGCTGCATGTAGTCGTGCGTATCCATGGCGATACCGGACACTTTGCGCACCAGGCTGTGTTCGCCGTCCGCGCCGATCAGCAGTGCGGCACGCAGGGTGCGGTCGTCGTCGGTCTGTGCCTGCCAGCCGGGCTGGCCGGGCAGTCGGGTGAGGCCCGCGGCCTGGGCGGGATCGATCAGCACCCGGCGCTCGAAGCGCAGCGCCAGATCCAGCGCGGCTTCGATGGCATCGGACTCGACGATCCACGCCAGCGCCTCGACGTGGGTGTCGGTGGCCTCGAATCCGAGCTGCGCGCCATCGGCGCGAATGTGCATGGCCTGTACCGGCTGGATGCGCTCTTGCGCCATGTGCGGCCACACGCGCAACTGATCGAGCAATTGCTTCGACGCGGCATTGAGTGCATACAGGCGCTGGGCATAGCCGTGCGGCGGCAGGGCAGGGGCGGGGCGTGCGCCAAGCAGGGTGACATCCAGCCCGGTCTGGGCCAGGGCCAGGGCGCAGGCTTTGCCGGCGATGCCGCCGCCGCAAATCAGGAGGTCTGGGGATGGGGTGGACATGAAAAAGTGGCGGCGTCAGTCGCTGCGTTTCTGTGAAGTGCCGGCGTCGTCAAGCAAGCTGCCTAGAATCAGCTCATGTTTGCCAACAACCCCTGCATTGTGCCCTCGGCGGACGTCCCGCGCAGGGCAAGCCCCGACAATGACTGAGGCCACTTCTCCGCAGCCGGACGTGCCCGCACCGCGCAAGCGCTGGCCGCTGCGGCTGCTCAAGGGCCTGCTGGCGGCGCTGCTGGCCGCGGTCATCCTGCTGGTGGGCGGCTTGAGCATCGTGCTGCTGACCTTCGATCCCAACCAGTACAAGGCAACGCTGATCCAGGTGGTGCAAGAGCGCGAGCACCGCACGCTCACGCTGCCGGGGACCATCGAACTCCAGTTGTTTCCGCCGCTGACCCTGCGTACTGGTCCCTTTACCTTGAGCGAGCGCAACTCTACCGCGGAGTTCGTCCGGGCCGACGATCTGCGCCTGCACCTGGATCTGTTCGGCCTGTTGCGACGCAAGCTGGTGGTCGACCGGGTGGTGATGATCAAGCCGCAGATCCATGTTGCCCGCGATGCCAAGGGACGTTTCAATTTCGCCGACCTGCTGCCCGACAGCAAGCCCGAGCTCGACCAGGAGCGCAGCCCGCTTGGACTGTCGGTGCATCGCCTGCAGGTCCAGCAGGGGCAGATCACCTACGACGATGACAAGGCCCGGATTCGCGGTCAGTTCACCGGGGTGGACCTCGAACTCGCCGGGCTAGACGGCGGCAGCGCCGGAGCCTTCCATCTGGGCACCACGGCACGCTTTGTCCAGCCCGCGCTGGCCACTCGCATCGAACTGCGCGGCAAGCTGCAGATCGACAGTGCCCAGCACAGCTTGGCCCTGTCGGATGTAGCGCTTTCCGTGCTGGGCGACGCGCTGGGTCTGAAGGCGATGCAGACCGAGATTACAGCCGCCAAGCTGGGCGTGGTCACCAGCCCGACATGGGTGCTGAGCGCGCGGCAATGGAACCTCAAGACCACGGGCCGCGATGGCAGCGGCCAAGTGCTGACCGCGCAGGTGGCCTTGCCCTCGCTGGACATGAAGGGCGATGCCTTGCAGCTCGGCGCGATTAGCGCGCAGGCGCGATGGGCTGCGGCGCAGCCCGTGCATGTGAAAGTCACCACCCAGCAGGCCGCGGGTACGTGGAGCGCGCTGCGCATTCCTGTCGCCCAGTTCGATGTGCAGCGCAGCACGACGGGCAAGGCCGGTGCGCTGCAGCTGAGTCTGGCATCGCCGGTGCAACTCGACCTGGCGCAGTCGCGCTACAGCCTTGCGGCGCTCAAATTGTCCGGGCAGATCGCCGCAGGCCCTGCAGCCAAACCGCAAACCCTGGCGCTGCAGGGCAACGCGGACTATGCCGCTGCCTCGGGCGCCGTTCGTCCGACGGCACAATTCCAGCTGCAGGGGGTGGTGGCTGGCAGCGCGGTCAGGCTGTCAGGCGGTTGGACACAGCCTGGTGCCCTCAAACTCGACCTGAATGCGGATCGCGTCAATCTGGACGACTGGCTGCCCTCCAACCCGTCCAAGCCGCCAGCCACGAAGACGACCGACACGGCAATCGATCTTGCTCCCTTCCAGTCCATCGGGCTGGATGCGCAGTTCAAGATTGGCAGCCTGCTGTTCAGGACGATGCAGTGGACTGCGGTGCAAGGCGTGCTGGGCTCCGACCGCAAGACCCTGACGCTGCAGCCGTTCAGTGCGCAAGGGTTTGGCGGCACTCTGGCCGCCAGGCTGCAGATCGATCTGCCAAGCCAGCGCTACGCCTTGCAGCAAAGCGCGCGCGGTGTCAGTGTGCAACCCATCGTGCAAGCGCTGGCTGGGAAGGATCTTTTACTTGGCAAGGCGAACTGGACCCTGGACGTGACCGCCCAGGGCAAGACGGTGCAGGCATTGCTGTCCAGCCTGTCTGGCAAGGCGCGGCTCGACGTGACGAACGGTGCGCTCAAGGGTTTCAACCTGGCGCAGATGTTGCGCAACGCCCGTTCCCTGCTGGCGGCGCGCAAGGACGGCCAGTTTGTCGCCACGCCCGGCGAGCAGACCGACTTCACCGCCCTGGGCGCGACTTTCGCCCTGCACAACGGCGTGGCGAAGAACAGCGATCTGTCGGTGCAAAGTCCCTTGCTGCGCGTGGGCGGGGAGGGTTGGTTCGACCTGCCCAGGCAGCGGCTGGACTATCTCCTGCTGCCTACAGTGGTGAGCACCCTGCGCGGGCAGGGCGGAGCCGAACTCGCGGCCCTGCGCGGCGTGACCGTACCGGTGCGCGTCAGCGGGAGCTTCGCCCAGCCTGGCTATACCGTGCTGTGGTCACAGGCCGGTGGCAACGTGTTGCGCCAGACGCTGAAAAACAAGCTGCAGGATGAATTGAAACAGCAGCTCGGCCCAGCAGCGGACCAGCCCTTGCAGAAAGTCGTTCCCGGACTGTTCAAGGGCTTGTTTCCCTAATTCAGAGTCTGAGCACCACCGGCCAGTCGGGCAGCTCGTTGCGCTTGGTTCCGGTTTGCAGCGGGGCGTGGCGGGCGAGCAGGCCGCTGACGCCTGCCACGCCGTCTAACGCCGCTGCCTCGTAACGGCCTTGATGCAATAGCGTCTCCATGCTGCGGCACACCTCTTCCCAAGCTCCGGTTTCGACCTGCTGGTGGATGCCGCGGTCTGCCACGATTTCCACATCGCGCTCGGCCAGCAGCAGATAGATCAGCACGCCGTCGTTGTGCTCCGTATCCCAGACGCGCAGATGCGAGAACACTTCGATGGCGCGCTCACGGGCAGTCAGGCCGCGCCAGAGTTCGGGCAAGTCGAAGGCGCCTTCGACTGCAAAGCGGATTTCGCCGCCATGCAGTTGCTCGGCAGCGTGAATCGCCGTGGCGATGGCTTCCAGCGTGGCATGGGGAAAGGCCCGGCGCACGCGCCAAGGCGCGAAGCTGAGATGTCGCAGGAGACGTTGCATGCGCATCTCACCAGCG
>JBAUTC010000177.1:0-1589 GCA_049582025.1 Thiomonas sp. | reverse complement strand
GGCTGCAGTTCGTCCGCCCATCAGGTACTTCAACAGCCTGTTAGTTGCGGTAGATGCGATGCTGTGCGATGTGTTCTCAAAACAGTGATTAACGTTTCAGGTCGCGATTTTCATAGGAACGAGAAATTGGAAATGGGAGCATTTTGCCTGTCGGTTCTGCACGTGCGGTTTTGCATCTGAATACAACGGACTTGACTTATGCGTTATAAAGTAACGGATCATCGATTGGAAATCTTCGTGATCAAAACTCCTGCCTTGCTGAACGCGCTCCTGTTTGTCGCTCTGGGCCTGCTGCCCCTAGGAACTGCGTATGCCGCGCCCGTGCCCATCGTGGCGGCGGAAAGTACGTATGGCGTGATCGCTCAGGCGATTGGCGGCGATCTGGTGGTGGTGGACAGCATCATCAACAACCCCAATGTCGATCCGCACGGCTTCGAGGCCACCCCTGCGGTGGCGCGCAAGGTGGCGCGGGCGCGCATTGTGCTGCTCAATGGCATGGGCTACGACGACTGGATGAACAAGATGCTCGCGGCCGGCCCTGCCGTGCATCGACAGGTGATCGTCGCCTCTGCGCTCGATCCCGCGCTGGTGTTGGCCGATCAGAACCCGCATGTGTTCTACGATCCGCAGGTGGCCTTGCTGGTGGCGGAAAGACTGACTCAACTGCTGCAGGCCGCTCAACCCGGCGATGCGACGCAGTTCGCCGCCAATCTGTCGCGTTTCAGGGCCGACCTTGCACGTGTGACCGCAGCACAGAGGGCATTGGCCAAGCGCTTTCCCGCGTTGAATGTCACCTCCACCGAGCCGGTCGTGGGCTATTTGCTGCGGCAGTTGGGGTGGATCAGCCTTGGCCAAAAACTGCAGTTCGACGTGATGAACGATACCGAACCATCCCCTGCCGACGTCGCGCACTATGAGGACAATCTGCGCCAGCACAAGGTGGCACTTCTGTTCTATAACCGGCAGGTGACAGACCCGTTGACCGATCGCCTGCGCACCATTGCCCTGGCGTCTCATGTGCCAGTGGTGGGTGTGGACGAATTCGTCCCACCCAAGACCAATTACATCCAATGGCAGTTGCAGACCCTGAACGCGATCGACCAGGCGCTGAGCAAGGTGCTTCGACCGTGACCCCGCAAGACACCCAAGCCGCCCAGACTTCGGACTGGACCATCGAAGCCGAAGGCCTGCACTGCGTGCTGGGCAACCGCGCCGTTCTCGATCGTCTGGATCTGCGCATCGGCGTCGGCCAGTTTGTCGGCGTGTTCGGGGCCAACGGCGCTGGAAAGACGACGCTGCTGCGCGCTCTGCTCGGCCTGCAACCCCTGCAGGCCGGACGGCTGCGGCTTCTCGGACGCGACGGCATTTCCCTGCGTACGCAGGTGGGCTATGTGTCGCAGCGGGACCCGGTCGGTGCCGACAGTTTCTTGCGCGTGCGCAGTTATGTGGCAGCGGCCTGGCAGGGGGAAAGCTGGGGGATGGGACTGCGGCAGGCCGCACAGCGCGCATCGGCTGTGGATGCGGCCTTGCTGGCCATGGAAGTGGCCGATCTCGCCAATCGCGGTATGGACGCACTCTCCGGCGGGCAG
>JBAUTC010000176.1:0-3583 GCA_049582025.1 Thiomonas sp. | reverse complement strand
GGCTCAACCTTGATCGGGCAGGCTTGGTCGGCTCCCGGTGATTTTTGGGGGCGACCGTCGGCGACGTCACCGCAACCCTACAACGGATTGGCCTCGGGAGGATCCAACCTCGGTCCAACCAACCCGGCCGAAATCGCGGCGGTAAAGGCCCGGATCGACGCCTTGCACGCCGCCGACCCGGGCAACCAGGCACCAGTGCCGGTCGACCTGGTCACCGCCTCGGGCTCCGGACTCGACCCGGAGATCTCGCTGGCCGCCGCCGAGTACCAACGCATGCGTGTTGCGCGCGCGCGGCACATGGATCCGGGGCAGGTGCAGAAGCTGATCAATGCTTACGCCCGGCGGCCCTTCCTTGGCATTGTCGGCGAGCCTCGCGTCAATGTGCTCGCGCTCAACCTGGCGCTGGACCGGGTAACAGCGTCTCCCATCGAATAAACATCATGGCGACGCCGATACTGGATCACTTCTGCTGATTGCAAGGGGTTTCGCCTGCTCCAGGCCCGCCCCGGATGTTCGCCGTGGGCCACACCTCTGATCCCCCGAGATCAACATAGACTCTAGGTGCGACAACACGTTGTCCGCCTACCGGACCGAAACCATGAGCGATGACAAACGCCCGGATCCCGACGCTCTGCTGCAGGCGGTCGAGCACGAGGAGCAGCGCGCACGGCACGGACGGTTGAAGGTTTTCTTCGGCGCCTGTCCGGGGGTGGGGAAGACCTACGCCATGTTGTCCGCAGCGCGGCGGCTGCGCGAGCAAGGCGAGGACGTGGTTTGCGGCATCGTCGAGACTCACGACCGGCGAGAGACCGTCGCCCTGCTCGACGGGTTGGAGGTGCTTCCTACGCGCGAGGTGGCGCGCGGCGGCAGCCGCATGCGCGAGTTCGATCTTGCTGCCGCGCTGCAGCGCCGCCCTCAAGTTCTGCTGGTTGACGAGCTAGCGCACAGCAATGCCGAAGGGGGGCTGCACCCGAAGCGCTGGCAAGACGTGGAGGACCTGCTTTTGGCTGGAATCAACGTCTTCACGACGCTGAATGTCCAGCATCTGGAAAGCGTGAGTCACATTGTCGGTTCGATCACCGGGATCACGATCCGGGAGACTGTTCCCGATCATATGTTCAACGATGCTGACGAAGTCGTGCTTGTCGACCTGCCCCCGGAGGAACTGTTGCTGCGGCTCAAGGAAGGCAAGGTCTACGTGCCTGCGCAGGCCGCACGTGCCACGAAGAATTTCTTCCGCCGCGGCAACCTGCTGGCTTTGCGCCAGTTGGCGCTGCGCCTAACCGCCGAGCGTGTCGACAGTGAAATGCGCAGCTACCGGAACGCGGAGGTCGGTGGAGAAGTGTGGGGCGCAGCCGAAGCACTACTCGTCTGCGTTGGTCCGGAAAGCGGTGCAGATCTGGTGCGTTCTGCGGCGCGCTTGGCTGAGACGCTCCACGCGCGCTGGCACGCCGTGTACGTCGAGACGCCGGCGCTGGCGCGACTTTCCGAGCCGCGGCGCGCAACCATCCTGAAGCGACTTCAGATGGCGCGCGACCTTGGTGCGCATACAGCCGTGCTGGGCGGCGCGGATTCAGCAGCAGAAGTACGCGACTACGCGCGTGCCCACAATCTCAACCGGGTGGTTATCGGGCGAAGCCAAGCGACAGCGCGCTGGCGTGAGGCTCTGAAGCCGTCGTTTGCCCGAGCGCTTGCCCACGCGGCGCCCGACCTCGATCTGGTGCTGGTCGCACCGGAGCGCAGGGCAGCCGACCGTGATTCTGGCGATCGAATATCTGTGCGTGATGTGGCTGGCGTCTCTTGGCTGCCCTACGCCAAGGCTTTGGGAGTCAGCGCCGCGGCGACCGTTCTCGGCGATGCGCTCGTCGGACACTTTGAACTGTCGAACATCGTGATGCTGTTCCTGCTCGGTGTGGTGCTGGTCGCGCTGCGGTGGGGGCGCGGCCCGGCAGTGCTCGCCGCTGTGCTCAACGTGGTGGGATTCGACTGGTTTTGCGTGCCACCACGTTTTTCTTTCGCGGTCAGCGACGTGCAGTTCCTGTTCACCTTCGCAGTGATGCTCGGCGTTGGTCTGCTGATTGGCCAGCTTACTGCCAACCTGCGCTTCCAGGCACTGGTTGCGAACCAACGGGAGCGGCGCACGCACGATCTGTACGCGCTTTCGCGCGACCTGTCGGGGGCGTTGACCGTCGAGCAGGTCATAGAAACTGGTCTGCGCTACATCGGCCGCAGCTTCCGTGCGCAGGCTGCCATCTATGTGCTGGGTAACGACGATCGGCTACAGCGCGAAACGGACTTGAGCGCGGCCAGCGTCGACGCGGACAACGAAGTCGCTCGATGGTGTCTGGAACATGGCGAGGCCGCGGGGCTCGGCACCGACACCCTGCCTGCACTGCCGCTGCTCTACCTGCCGCTGAAGGCGCCCATGCGTATCCGCGGTGTGCTCGTGCTGCAGCCGGCGCAAGCGCGCCTCGTGCAAATCCCCGAGCAGCGACGCTTGCTCGATACATTCACCTCGCAGATCTCCACCGCCCTTGAGCGCATCCATTTCGTCTCCGTGGCGCAGGACACGCTGCTGGCGATGGAAGCAGAACGCCTGCGCAATTCGGTGCTGTCTGCGCTATCGCACGATTTGCGCACCCCGCTGACGAGTCTGATCGGTGCCACCGACATGCTGCGTATGCGCTTGTCGACGCATGAGCAGGAGACGCGCGAGCAGGCTGCATCGCTGGCGCGCCAAGCCAGGCGTATCGCCAAGATGGTCAACGACATGCTGGAAATGGCGCGGTTGCAATCGGGGCGCGTCACGCTTCGCGCCGACTGGCAATCGGTCGAGGAATTGGTCGGTGCGGCGTTGCAGGAGCTCGACCAGGAAGTGCTGGATAGCCATCCGCTGTCCATCGATCTACCGAAGGATCTTCCGCTGGTGCGCGGCGACGCGGAGTTGCTGCAACGCGTGCTACTTAATCTGTTCGACAATGCGCTCAAATACACATTGAGTGGGACGCGACTCGGCATTACTGCGCGAACCCAAGGTGATGTGCTGCGTGTGTCAGTCTGGGACGAAGGTCCAGGGTTGCCGAGGGGTAAGGAAGGCGTCCTGTTCGAAAAATTCGCCCGCGGTGCCGACGAATCGTCGATCCCGGGCGTGGGCCTTGGTCTAGCCATCTGCCGGGCCATTGTCGAAGCCCACGGCGGCAAAATCGAGGCGCGGAACCGAAGCGGCGGTGGCGCCGAGTTCGCGTTCACCCTGCCTCTGGCCAAGGTTCCTGCGCTTGATGTGGAAACACAGGGAGATGACGATGACTGAACGTGGCGGGGTCATCCTGCTTGTTGAGGACGACCTCGACATCCGACGCCTTGTACGCTCGGCGCTGGAAGGCGAGGGCCACCGGGTTTTCGAGGCACCGACGTGCGCTGGCGGGTTGGTCGATGCAGGCAGCCGCAAGCCTGACCTGATCATCCTCGATCTTGGCCTGCCGGATCGCGACGGCACAGATTTCCTGCGCACTCTGCGCGGGTGGAGCGAAGTTCCCGTCATCGTGCTGTCGGCGCGCAGCGAGGAAGCGGAGAAGGTGCAAGC
>JBAUTC010000175.1:0-2067 GCA_049582025.1 Thiomonas sp. | reverse complement strand
ACATCAAGCAGTTGATTGCGGACCGGATGTCCCGATCCTGAAAGCGAAAAGGGCCCGGATTCTTCCGGGCCCTTTTTTCTGGTGCGCCCAGCATGGGCGCACTCCTGCGGGTGCAAGTCCCGCCGCGAGCTGGTCACAGCGAGCGAAGTGAAGCGCAACTGCGCGAGGGCGACCGAGCGTGGGGAGGAAGCGTGGAGCGTAAATCGTGAGCCGATGAACAAGAACCGCATAGAAGGCGCTGTCGAGCAGGGCGAGCGGGCCAAAGACCGCGAAGCTCTTGTGACCAAGGCGAGGCGGCGTAGATGCGGCGGCGGTGCGATGAAGGAGTGCGTTTTTACCTGGGGAGATCTCGCCTTGCGTCTGAAAGGGCGACGGCGTCGAGCCGGAGCGAGAAGTCAGCAGAGGTCGTAGTAGTCGGAGTCGCGGGGCTGCTGAAGCCAGAAGTTAAACGCCGAAGGACCGAACGAGAGGAAGTGTCGGAAACGATGTCGATGTCGGAGGTCATGCGCCAGAAGCCTGCGCGAGCGGGGCGGGATGCCGTAGGTCGGGGTGAAGCCCCGGCTGGGGCGTCTGGCGGCGAAGCCGACGGCCCGCGGCAAAAGATGGACGGCACAGGCTCGGTGCTGCTGAAAGCAGCGCTGACGCGGGAGAACCTGCAACAGGCGTTCAAGCGGGTGCGGGCGAACAAGGGATCGGCGGGCGTGGACGGACTGGATATAGCCCAGACGGCCAAACTGCTGGTGACTGAGTGGCCACGCATCCGGGAGCAGCTGCTGCGGGGGACGTACCGGCCGAGCCCGGTACGGCGGGTAGCGATACCGAAGCCCGATGGCGGCCAGCGAGAGCTGGGCATTCCGACGGTGACGGATCGGCTGATCCAGCAGGCGCTGCTGCAAGTGCTGCAACCGCTGCTTGATCCGGCCTTCAGCGAGCACAGCTACGGGTTCCGGCCTGGGCGGCGGGCGCACGACGCGGTCTTGGCCGCGCAGTCGTTCGTGCAGTCGGGCCGGCGCGTGGTGGTGGACGTGGACTTGGAGAAGTTCTTCGACCGAGTCAACCACGACATCCTGATAGACCGCCTGAAGAGGCGCATCGACGACGCCGGAGTCATCCGGCTGGTGCGGGCGTCCCTGAAGGCGGGCATCATGGACGGCGGGGTCGTCATGGGGCGAGATGAAGGTACGCCGCAAGGTGGGCCGCTGTCGCCGCTGCTGGCCAACGTCCTGCTCGACGAGGTGGATCAGGAACTGGAGCGGCGGGGCCATTGCTTCGTACGCTACGCTGACGACTGCAACGTGTACGTGCGTAGCCGTCGGGCGGGCGAGCGGGTGATGGCGCTGCTGCAACGGTTGTACGGTCGCTTGAAGCTGAAGGTCAACGAAGCCAAGAGCGCGGTCGCTGGTGCGTTCGGCCGCAAGTTCCTGGGCTACGCCTTCTGGGCCGCCCCGGGCAAGCAGGTCAAACGCAAGGTGGCGGCCAAGCCGCTGGCGACGTTCAAGCAGCGCATCCGGGAGATGACTGGACGCAGCGGCGGGCGCAGCGTGGCGCAGGTGGTGGCGCGCCTGCGCCCGTACCTGCTGGGATGGAAAGCCTACTTCGGCCTGTCGCAAACGCCCAAAGTCTGGCGCGAGTTGGACGAATGGCTGCGGCACCGACTACGGGCGGTCCAACTCAAGCAGTGGAAGCGCGGCAAGACCATGTTCCGGGAACTGCGCGCCCTGGGGGCTCGCCACGATGTGGCGCACCAGATCGCGGCCAATAGCCGCCGATGGTGGCGCAACAGCGGCAAGCTCCTGAACAGCGTGCTCAACCTGGAGTGGTTCGACCGACTGGGCCTACCCCGCCTCGCCTGACCTCAACCTCTCGAACCGCCCGGTGCGGACCCGCACGCCGGGTGGTGTGGCAGGGGCGCTGCCTTCACGGCAGCCCCCTATGCCGATTGCAAATCGCTCACAGGCCCGGATTGGGTGGCGTCGGGTGGATGTATGCCCAGCCCTGTGCCTCACGAATCGTGATCTCACCCACGCCAGAGGGCACGATGGTGATGAACGGATACAGATCCTTGCG
>JBAUTC010000174.1:0-4639 GCA_049582025.1 Thiomonas sp. | reverse complement strand
CTATCGCGGCGCCATGCACGCCGCGTCGAAGGAGACCGCAATGACCGATCTGTCCGATGCCAAGGTTCTGGCTGCCTATCGTTCGCAGCAGCGGCTGCGTTTTGTCACGGCGGCGTCGCTGTTCGACGGCCACGACGCGGCGATCAACATCATGCGGCGCATCCTCATCGGCATGGGCGCCGAGGTGATCCATCTCGGCCACAACCGTTCGGTGGATGACATCGTCACCGCAGCCATTCAGGAGGACGCGCACGGCATTGCCATTTCCAGCTACCAGGGCGGCCATGTGGAGTTTTTCCGCTACATGATCGAAAGGTTGCGTGCGCAGGGTGCGGGGCATATCCAGGTGTTTGGCGGTGGCGGCGGGGTGATCGTGGCCGATGAGATCGCCGCTCTGGAGGCCTATGGTGTCGCCCGCATCTACAGCCCGGAGGACGGACAGACGCTGGGACTGCAGGGCATGATCGGCGACATGCTCAAGCGTGCAGACAAGGCCCTGCCCGCGCTGGTCGGCAAACAGGCACTTAACGCGCTGCAGACCGATGCACAGGTGCTCGCACGCGTGATCACCGAGCTCGAGGGCGGAGCTGCCGACGCGGCGCTGCTGCGGGCAATCCACACCAAGGCCGAAGCCGCGCATGGCGTGGTGCTGGGTGTCACCGGTACCGGTGGCGCTGGCAAGAGCAGTCTGGTGGACGAGCTGATTCGCCGCGCGCGTCTCGACCAGGACGACGCCTTGCGCATCGCCGTGGTGAGTATCGATCCCTCACGGCGCAAGAGCGGTGGCGCCCTGCTTGGTGACCGTATTCGCATGAACGCGATCGGACCGTGGTCCGGTCGCACCTCGTCAGGGCAGGGTGTATTCATGCGCAGCCTCGCCACGCGCGAGGCGGGCAGCGAGATCAGCAAGGCTTTGCCCGACGTGATCGCCGCGTGCAAGGCGGCGGGATTCGATCTGATCATCGTCGAAACCTCGGGAATCGGCCAGGGCGACGCTGCCATCGTTCCGCATGCCGACGCCAGCCTGTACGTGATGACGCCGGAATTCGGTGCCGCCAGCCAACTGGAAAAGATCGACATGCTGGACTTCGCCGACTTCGTCGCCATCAACAAGTTCGACCGCAAGGGCGCGATGGACGCACTGCGCGACGTCGCCAAGCAGTTGCAGCGCAACCGCGAAGCCTGGAGTACCAAACCGGAAGACCTGCCGGTGTTCGGCACCATGGCCAGCCGCTTCAATGACGATGGCGTCACCGCGCTGTATCAAGCCATCAAGCCACGGCTCGCCGAACATGGTCTCGCATTCAAGCCAGGACGCCTGCCCGTTGCAGCCACCCGTCACAGTACGAATCAGACACCCATCGTGCCCGCCGCGCGCAGCCGCTATCTGGCGGAGATTGCCGACTGTGTGCGCGGCTATCACCACAGCGTGGACACGCAGGCGGCGCTGGCGCGCGAGGCGCAGCAACTGCGCGAAAGTGGCCGCATGCTGAACGCGGCCAACCCCAACAAAATCGCCGCAGTGGAGGCTGTCACCGATCTGGCCGAGCAGCGCGAAACCAGGCTGCTCCCCGCCGCGCGCAAGCTGCTGGCAATGTGGCCGCAGATGCAGCAGGCCTATGCCGGCGATGAGTACGTGGTGAAAATCCGCGACAAGGAGATTCGCACCGCGCTCACCCACACCACCCTGTCGGGCACGACCATCCGCAAGGTGGTGCTGCCGAAATACGTCGACCACGGCGAAGTGCTGCGCTGGCTGATGCGCGACAACGTCCCCGGCAGCTTTCCCTACACCGCAGGCACCTTCGCTTTCAAGCGCGAGAACGAAGACCCCACGCGCATGTTCGCCGGCGAGGGTGACCCGTTCCGCACCAACCGCCGCTTCAAGTTGCTGAGCGAGGGCATGCCCGCCAAGCGCCTGTCCACCGCGTTCGACTCGGTCACCCTCTATGGTGCCGACCCTGACCGCCGACCCGACATCTACGGCAAGGTGGGCAACTCCGGCGTGAGCATCGCCACCCTCGACGACCTGAAAGCGCTGTACGACGGCTTCGATCTGTGCGACCCGGCCACCAGCGTGAGCATGACCATCAACGGCCCGGCGCCCACCATCCTGGCGATGTTCCTCAACGCAGCCATCGACCAGCAGCTCGCCAGGTTCGACGCCGACAACGGACGCCAGCCCACAGACGACGAGGCGCAGAAAATCCGCGCCTGGGTGCTGGAAAACGTCCGCGGCACGGTGCAGGCTGACATCCTCAAGGAAGACCAGGGGCAGAACACCTGCATTTTCTCCACCGAGTTCTCGCTCAAGGTCATGGGCGATATTCAGGAGTATTTCGTGCATCACAAGGTGCGCAACTTCTACTCCGTCTCGATCTCCGGTTATCACATCGCCGAAGCCGGGGCCAACCCAATTAGCCAGCTGGCCTTCACCCTGTCCAACGGCTTTACATTTGTTGAGGCGTATCTGGCGCGGGGCATGCACATCGACGATTTCGCGCCGAATCTGAGTTTCTTCTTCAGCAATGGCATGGACCCGGAATACAGCGTGCTGGGCCGCGTGGCGCGGCGCATCTGGGCGGTGGCGATGCGCGACAAATACGGTGCGAACGAGCGCAGCCAGAAGCTCAAGTACCACGTCCAGACCAGCGGTCGCAGCCTGCACGCGCAGGAAATTGCGTTCAACGACATCCGCACCACCCTGCAGGCGCTCATCGCCATTTACGACAACTGCAACAGCCTGCACACCAACGCCTACGACGAAGCCATCACCACGCCCACCGAAGAAAGTGTGCGCCGGGCCATGGCGATCCAGCTCATCATCAACCGCGAATGGGGACTGGCCAAGTGCGAGAACCCCAACCAGGGTGCCTTCGTCATCGAGGAGCTGACCGATCTGGTGGAGGAAGCCGTGCTCAAGGAGTTCGAAGCCATTGCCGACCGCGGCGGCGTGCTCGGGGCGATGGAAACCGGCTACCAGCGCGGCAAGATCCAGGAAGAGAGCATGCACTACGAAATGCTCAAGCACACCGGAGAGTTGCCCATCATTGGCGTCAACACCTTCCGCAACCCGCATGGCGACACGGTGTCGGCGCACCTTGAACTGGCGCGTTCCACCGAGGATGAAAAGGAATCGCAACTGCGCCGCCTGGCCGACTTCCACGAGCGCCATACGGCCGAAGCCCCTGCGCTGTTGCGGCGCCTGCAACAGGCGGTGATCGACAACGGCAATGTGTTCGCGGTGCTGATGGACGCGGTTCGGGTCTGCAGCCTGGGGCAGATCACCACTGCGCTGTTCGAGGTTGGTGGGCAGTACAGACGCAGCATGTAGCCCGCAGCTCACCTATCATCGAGATCTTCCGCTGCGCGTTTCGCGTGGCGGTTTTTTGTTTTTGCCGCCATGTCCTCGTCCATTGCCTCGCTTCGCGCCAGCGCCCTGATGCTGCTGGCTTCGCTCATCTGGGGCACGGCCTTCGTCGCCCAGACGGCCAGCATCGGCACGGTGGGACCGTTTTATTACACCAGCCTGCGCTTCCTGCTGGGCGCAGCCGTGGTGCTGGCGGTCATGGCGCTCCGCCGCCGCCCCGACCCTGCCGCACATCCGGTGTCCACGTCGCGCAGCCTGCTGCGCGACGGCGGCCTGCTCGGGGTGTTGGTGGCAGTCGCCATTTCGCTGCAGCAGATCGGTCTGGAATCCACCACGGTGGCCAATGCCGGCTTCATCAGCTCGCTCTATGTGGTGCTCGTGCCCCTGTTAGGGCTGTTGCGGGGGCGGCGCGTTGGTGTGGGCGTGTGGCTCGGTGCCCTGCTCGCCATGCTCGGCATGTATTTCCTCAGTGTGCGCAGCAGCTACAGCGTGCGGCACGGCGACTGGCTGGAACTGGGGGGCGCGCTGTTCATCACCGGGCAGATGCTGGTGCTGGGCAGGGTGGCGCCGCGCCACGATCCGCTGCAACTCGCCGTGGTGCAGTTTGTCGTCTGCGGCCTGCTGTGCCTGGGCGCGGGGGTGCTGATGGAAAGCATCAGCCTTGACGCCCTCTGGCGTGGAGCCTGGACCATTGTGTATGGCGGTGTGCTCTCGGTCGGAGTGGCCTATACCTTGCAAGTCGTGGCGCAGCGCGATGCCATTCCTGCTCATGCTGCGGTGATTTTCAGCATGGAAGGCGTATTCGCTGCGCTCGCCGCCTGGCTGGTGCTGCATCAGGCGCTCGACGCGCGCGCGCTCTTCGGCTGCACGCTGGTGTTCAGTGGACTGGTTGTCTCGCAACTGCCGCTGCGTGCCCTGGCAAACGGGCTGGCCGCCAGCCTGCGCCGTCCGGCTCCGCATCCTTCCACTTCCGATCTGCGATGAAACCACGCCCGCCCTCTGCCTGGCCCGGACGTCCGCTGCGTGCGGACAACACGACAAGGCGCAACGCGCCCGCCAGGACCGTTTCGGCGCCAGCGCCCGAAGGCAATCCGGATGGCAGCGTGCGCCTGTCCAAACGCATGTCGGAGCTGGGCCTCGCCTCGCGGCGCGAAGCCGATGCCTGGATTGAACAGGGCTGGGTGCTGATCGACGGCACACCGGCGGTGCTCGGCACGAAGGTCGCGGGCAACCTGCCGGCATCGCGCATCACCATACGCAAGGTGGCGC
>JBAUTC010000173.1:0-5180 GCA_049582025.1 Thiomonas sp. | reverse complement strand
GCCGACAACGCACTGGCGATCCGCGCGCTGGCGCTGGCCGGCACGGCGCTGGATGAGCCGAAACTGATCGACGCTGCCGTGCGCGCCGCCGACTGGGAGTGGCAGCATGCCTGGAACCCGCGGCAGCAGGTGCTGGTGCATCAGTGGGCCGGGGGGCATCCGGGCAACCCCGGCTTTCTGGACGACTACGCCGAGCTGGCCCGTGCCTACCTCACCTTGGCCAGCGTGCAGCACGACGCCCGCTGGACCGAGCGCGCCAGCGATCTTGCCGGCGCCATGGTGCATCGCTTTGCCGCGTCCGATGGCAGCCTGCGCTCAGTGGCGGTCGCAGACGCCCTGCCCTTCCCGGCGCCGTTGCAGGGCGATGTGCATCGCCCTTCCGGACAAAGCGCGGCGATTGCCGTGCTGGTCGATCTTGCGCAGCGTACCGGGGAAGAGCGCTGGGCACGGGCGGCGCGGGGAGCGCTTCAACCCCTGGTTTGGCAAGTCGCAGCGCGTCCGCTGGACTGGCCTGATCTGCTGCAGACGCTGGCGAGTAACGCAGGTCGGGCAGTGCTTGCGCCCTCGCCGCGGGCGGACGGCGCCAGGCCTGCGGATTGCGCGGGCATGCCGCAGGGCGCGTGTTCTTCCGATCGGGTCCGGGCACAGCTGCATCAAGTCGCGGACGGCTGGACACTGCAGTTGCAGATCGCGCCGGGCTTTCACGTCAACGCGAATCCAGCCTCGGAGCCCAACCTGATTGCCACCACGGTGTTGCGCGACGGTCAGCCGCTGGCGGGTGTGCGCTATCCGCCGCCCAGGCAGTTCCGCCCGGCGTTTGCGCCGCAGGGCATTGCGGTGTGGGAAGGCCGGGTGGTGCTGCGCCTGCCCGCCCTGTCCTCCGAACCCAGGCCCGCGCTGGCACTGCGGGTGCAGGCGTGCAATACCACCACCTGTCTGGCGCCGTCCACGCTGCCGCTGGTCTGGCCGAAACAGTGAGGCTCAGCCCGGCAGACGCGGCGCGCTGCCGCGCTGCAGCCGGTCGTCGATTTCACCCAGCGCGGCGCTGATGCCGTTGGCGTTGGCTTCGATGGTGCTGCGCAGTTCGCGGTCGAGCTGATCCACGCGGGCCATCAGCCTGTCCATATCGGCAGCGTGCAGGGCGCGCAGTTCGTCGAAGCGCGAGGCCTCGGCCTTGTCGGCCAGTTCGCGCTGCGACTTGAGCTGCTTGGACACGCGGCGCGATTCGGCCATCATGCTCGCCTGCAGCACCACGAGATAGATCAGGAACACGGCGGCCAGCAGCACGATGAGTCCGAGCATGATCAGCCCCAGCGGGGCTTTCGTTGTCGTGAAACCCAGCGACAGTTCGGTGGGCGCCATCAGCACGCCCCAGTTCAGCGCGGAAAAGATGCCGATCAGTGCCAGAACGATGATGACCAGCCCGCTTCGCAGATTCATGTCCACTCCCATTTCGCCTGTTGTATTCGCTACAGTTTAGGGAATGATGCGATAGGGCATGCGCTTTGCTTGCCAGTGCATCAGTCCACCACCGGAGACATCGATGACTCTGAGCATTCCCGCCACCCTGATCGCCGGAGACGGCATTGGTCCAGAAATCATGGACGCCACGCTGGCTGCGCTCGACGCACTGGAGGCCCCATTTGAATGGGACGTGCAAGTGGCCGGTCTTGGCGGGTTGAAGACGGCGGGCGATCCGCTGCCTCCGGCCACGCTGGCCAGCATCCGCACCACTCGCCTGGCGCTCAAGGGCCCGCTGGAAACACCCTCGGGCGGCGGCTATCGCTCCAGTAACGTGCGGCTGCGCGAGGCGTTCAAGCTCTACGCCAATATGCGTCCCACCAAGACCATGATCCCGGGCGGACGTTACGACAACATCGACCTGCTGGTGTTCCGCGAGAACGTCGAGGGCCTGTACATGGGCTACGAGCACTACATCCCCATCGACGGTGATCCGCATGCCGTGGCCATCGCCACCGGGGTCAACACGCGGCAGGGTGCGCGCAATATCCTCGACTACACCTTCCGCACTGCCATCGCGCTGGGGCGCAAGAAAGTGACGGTGGTGCACAAGGCCAACATCATGAAGGCGCTCACAGGCATCTTCCTGGAAACCGCCTACATGCTGCACAAGGAAAAATATGCCGACCAGATCGCGCTGGACGACGTGATCGTCGACGCCTGCTGCATGAAGCTGGTGATCAACCCCTGGCAGTTCGACACCCTGGTGACCACCAACCTGTTCGGCGACATCCTCTCCGACCTCGCCGCCGGTCTGGTTGGCGGGCTGGGCATGGCGCCGGGCGCCAACATCGGTGAGGATGCGGCCATCTTCGAGGCGGTGCATGGCTCGGCGCCGGACATTGCCGGCAAGGGCATCGCCAACCCCATTGCGCTGATGTTGGCCGCGGCGCTCATGCTCGATCACGTCACCCTGCATGACAAGGGAACCCGGCTGCGTCAGGCCATTGCCGACACCCTCAACGTGGACAACATCCGCACCGGTGATCTGGGCGGCAATGCCGATACCAAGGCGTTTACCGCTGGCATCATCAGCCGCATCAAAAACGGCTGAACAATTTCAGCCAGGGTGCGCGGCGTGAATCGTGTTGCGCACCACGGGGTAGATTTGCTGGTGCCAGCGCTTGCCGCTGAACACGCCGTAATGCCCCACATCAGCCTGCACATAATGGGTGCGCTGCCACGGGCGTACGCTGCTGCACAGGTCTTGCGCCGCCAGCGTCTGACCGAGCGCGCAGATGTCGTCGCGTTCGCCCTCCACCGTGAGCAGCGCGGTGTGGCGAATGGCCTCCGGCCGCACCGGGCGACCGCGGAAGGTTAAGGCGCCGCGGGCCAGGTCGTAGTCCTGGAACACCTGCTGCACCGTTTCCAGATAGAACTCGGCCGGCAGGTCGGCTACGGCGAAATACTCCTTGTAGAACTTGCGCGTGGCGTCGGCGCGGTCGCTGTTGCCGTCGACCAGATCGTCGAAATACTGGCGGAACATCTGGGTGTGGCGCTCCAGATTCATGTTGAGGAAGGCGGTGAGCTGCAGGAATCCGGGGTAGACCTCACGCCCTGAGCCCCTGCACGGCACCGGCACCACGCTGACCAGGTTCTGCCTGAACCAGTCGATGGGTTTGCTGGTGGCCAGTTTGTTGACTTCGGTGGGGTTGACGCGGCAGTCGACCGGCCCGGCCATCAGCGTCAGGCTCGCCGGGGTGGCGGGGTTGCGGTCCTCGGCCATGAGCGCGGTGGCGGCCAGCGCAGGCACACTGGGCTGGCAGATCGCCAGCATGTGCGCGCCCGGGCCCATGACCTCCAGGAAACGCATCAATTGTTCGATGTATTCATCAAGTCCGAAGCGGCCCTCGCGCAGCGGCACGTCACGGGCGTTGTGCCAGTCGGTGATGTAGACGTCGTGATCCTGCAGCATGGTGCGCACCGTATCGCGCAGCAGGGTGGCGAAGTGGCCGGACATGGGTGCCACGATCAGCACCTTCGGCCCAGGCTGCATCGTGTCCTTGCGAAACCGCAGCAGGCTGCAGAACGGTGCGGTCGCGACCACGTCCTCAGTCACCGCCACAGTCTGTCCGAGGTGGTCCGCGCAGTCGATCCCGAAATCGGGGCGGTGGTGGGTCAGCCGCGCCAGCGCCAGCACCTCGAAGCCCGCGCCAATCTGCCGCAGCGGCGCGGCCTCGATCAGCCCGAACCGCGCCTGACGCAGCGCCGGGCCGGTGAGACGGGAAAACTCGCGCAGTGGCCACAACAGATTGGCGTTGGCTTCGTAGGTTTGATAGAGCATGGGGCGACTCACTGGGTTGCAGATGGACATGGAAGGTCTCAGTCCGTGGCGAGAAGGCAAGCAAGTTCCACACCACGGCGGTGCGTGCCGCGCCGTTGTGGCATACGGCTTGCTTGAATTTGGTGCGCTCGTCATCCCGTCATCCGGACAGGTTTGCGGTGGCGCGTTCCACGGAGGTGGCTCATGGCCCGCACCCTACTGAGCATCAGCAGCAAGAACTATTCGTCCTGGTCATTGCGGGGCTGGCTGCTCGCGAAATTCGCCGGTCTGGAGTTCGAAGAGCAGATCGTTCACGTCGATGACGCCGAGGCGCGGCAGGAACTGCTGCTGCTCTCGCCCTCCATCCTCGTACCCTGCCTGACGCACAACGGCGTGAAGGTGTGGGACACCCTGGCCATTGCCGAATACCTCAACGAAATCAAACCCAAAGCCGGGCTGTTGCCGGCCACCCGTGCAGCGCGGGCGCATTGCCGCGCGATCTGCGGCGAGATGCATTCGGGCTTCGCAAATCTGCGCTTCGCCCTGCCGATGAATCTCAAGGGCAGCTATCCCGGCTACAAGGTGTGGGCGCGGGCGCAGGCCGACATCGGCCGCATCCTCACCATCTGGAGCGAATGTCTGGACACCTATGGTGGCCCCTATCTGTTTGGTTCGCGCAGCATGGCCGACGCGATGTACGCCCCGGTGGTCACGCGTTTCTTGACCTATGACGTGGCACTCGACCCACAGGCTGCGGCCTACGCGGCCCTCATCATGGCCATGCCCGAGATGCAGGAGTGGAAGGCGGCGGCTCTGGACGAGCAGACCGACATTGACGAACTCGACATGGAATTCTGAGTCGTCTCGGCAACGGGCTGCACCACGCTGGCGCACATGCCGCAAACCTGACGCGGCGATGCGACAGGCTGGTGCACCAAGGCGCATCAGACCGCCACGGCATGGAGCTCAAACCCCGGTGAAGCGGCTGACGATGCGGAAATACAGCCCGCGCGGCAGCAGGCGCAGCAGCTTGAGCCACAGGGTGAAGCGGCGTGGAAAGTGCATGTCGAACTGCCCCGCCTCCAGCCCGGCGACGATGGCGTCGGCGGCCTGCTCCGGGCTGATGAGCGCAGGCATGGCAAAGGTGTTCTGCGCGGTTAGCGGCGTTTCCACGAAACCGGGGTTGATCACGTGCACGCCGATGCCCGCGTCGTGCAGGTCGATGTAGAGCGTTTCCGCGAGGTTGATCAGTGCCGCCTTGGTTGGCCCGTAAGCCAGCGCCTGCGGCAGCCCGCCCAGACCCGCCACGCTGCTCACCAGAGCGATATGCCCCGCACGCTGGGCGGTGAGCACCGGCAGCACGGCCGCCAGCGCATGCAACGCGCCGCGGTAGTTC
>JBAUTC010000172.1:0-9978 GCA_049582025.1 Thiomonas sp. | reverse complement strand
TGACAGGGCCGCTCAAGTTTTGCAGCGACGCTTGGCCAATCACCATGCGGCCCAATGTCTTCAAGGTCAACACCGAAAGATCCCAGGTGCGCTGGGCACCGTCCTGCAAGGCCTGAGCGGGGTTGCGTTCGATCTTCACCGTAGGAATGTCGCCGCCGAGCATGGCTTCGATCCGCCATACCGGTTTGCCGTCGACACTGACGGACTTAGGCTGCAGTTCCGCGTTGAACAAGGTGCCATCGCGGCGGACCTGCAATTGCAGAATCTTGCCGCCGGACTGCTGGATCGTGCGCATCAGGGCATCCGCCGTGGCGATCGGCTTGCCGTCTATTGCGACGATCCGGTCGCCGGCGTGCAGGCCGCCACGCTGCGCCGGACCGCCGGCGACGACCTCGCGAATCTCGGCAGGCGGACTTTGCAGATGCAGGCCGAAGGAGGTCAGAAAACCTGCACTTTCAGCGGTGCGGGCGCTGGACGAAAAATCAAGTGCGATCTGGCGTCGCGGCGCATCTGCCGCACGTTCCACGATGAGGTCGACGTTGTCGCCATTCATCGCCGCATTCAGCAGTTTCCAGCGCAAATCAGTCCAGCTCTGCACATCCTGTTGCACGCCATCCTGCGCAATCGCCACAACGCGTTCACCGCCCTGCACCCCTGCCGCGGCTGCAGGCGACTGCGCCAGCGGCGTTCCAAGGATGGCCACGGGTTCGCGCACCCCGGCCATGGCCACCGCGGCGAACAGCACCACAGCAAGCAGGAGGTTGGCGGCGGGCCCGGCGGCCACGATGGCGGCGCGCTTGGACAAGCTTTGGCGGTTGAACGCACGCGGCAACTCGACCTCGGCCACTTTGCCTTCACGCTCGTCGAGCATGCGGACGTAGCCACCCAGCGGAATGGAGGCCAGGGTGAATTCAGTCCCGTCAGCTCCACGCTTCCAGCGCAGCAGGGGTTTGCCAAAGCCGATGGAAAACCGCAGCACCTTGACACCGCAGGCGACCGCGACACGGTAGTGCCCGTATTCATGAATGGTGATGAGCAAGCCAAGTGCAAAGGCAAACGCGAGCACGGTAATGAGCAGATTCATGGTCTCGATTCCAGCAAGTTGCGACGCGCAGCCCTGCCCTCAAGCCGACAATTGGGCGACACGCCGTTGTGCTTGGTGCCGCGTTTGGGTGTCGAGTTCGGCCAGGGCGTCCAACGAATCGCAACCAGCGCATTGTGCGCTGGCCAACAAATCGGCGTTGATGCGATGAATATCGGTAAACCGGATGCGTTGACGCAAGAATGCATCCACTGCCACCTCGTTGGCCGCGTTGAGCACGGCGCAAGCACCCGTCGGCATGCGCAGCGCATCAAATGCGAGTGCGAGCCCGGGGAAACGCTGAGCGTCAGGTTGCTCAAAATCGAGCCGTCCCACCCGTGCCAGATCCAGCCAGGGTGCGCCAGACGCGATCCGCTGTGGATAGGAGAGGCCATACGCGATCGGGGTCCGCATATCCGGCTGGCCAAGCTGGGCAAGAACCGATCCGTCCTGATAGTTCACCATTGAATGCACGATGCTCTGCGGATGGATCAGCACCTCAATCCGATCCGGCGGCATGCCAAACAGGTAATGCGCCTCAATGACTTCCAGCGCCTTGTTCATCATGGTGGCAGAATCGACCGAAATCTTCGCCCCCATGCTCCAGTTCGGATGCGCGCAAGCCTCCTGTGGCGTGACCGCGTGCAAGGTTTGCGGCTCACGCCGACGGAACGGTCCACCAGAGGCGGTGAGCACAATGTTGCGCACGTCCGCCTGCCAGCGACTGCGATCGGCGGGCAGGCTTTGCAGGATGGCGCTGTGTTCGCTGTCGATTGGAATCAGGTCGCTGCCGCCCTGCGCCAACGCCTGTAGCAGCAGGTCTCCGGCGACGACGAGCGATTCCTTGTTCGCAAGCAGAAGCCGCTTGCCAGACCGCGCTGCGGCAAGGCTGGCCGCCAGGCCAGCGGCGCCCACGATGGCAGCCATCACCAGGTCGACCTCGGGCGCGGAGGCAACGTCTTCGAGCGCGGAGGCACCGCTCAGCACCTCGGTCGGACAGCCGGCTGCGCGCAGGCGCTGCTGCAACTCCAGCGCCGCCTGCGCATCTCCCAGCACTGCGTACGACGGACGAAACTCGACGCATTGCCCAAACAATTTGTCGGCGTTGCTATGGGCCGCCAAGGCAAACACGCGAAACTGCGCGCGATGCAAGTCCAGCACGGCCAGGGTATTCGTGCCGATGGACCCTGTTGAACCCAGAACGGTAATCGCCTTCATAACGCCAATAGCAGCAAAGCCAGCGGGAGCACGGGCAACAAGGCATCAATTCGATCGAGCACTCCGCCATGACCAGGCAGGAGCTTGCCGCTGTCCTTCACGCCGGCCGCCCGCTTCAGCAGTGACTCGAACAGATCGCCTGCAATGGCGAATGCAAGCAGCAACACGACGAGCGGCACCAGGCCGATCCAGCCGACCTGCGCATGAATCTTTGAAAAATAATTCGGCGCGCTCGGTGTGAGCCAAACGCAGACCTGCGCATAGACCAAGGTGGCCGCCAATGCTGTCCAGGCGCCGGCGCGGGTCTTTCCCGGGCTGATTGCCGGAGCCAGTTTGCTGCGCCCCCAAGCCCGCCCCCCAAAATACGCGGCAATATCGGCAGCCCAGACCAGAGCCAGCAGCGACAACATGAACCACGCGCCCTGCACGCGCAATTCCACCAGCGCCAACCAGGCCGCCAGCAACAAGACAAAGCCGAGCAGAGACAAGACGACAGGATGCCGCAAGCCCGCGGGGACATGCGCCGCAGGCAGACTCAGCGCCAGCAGCAGAAGCCACGATGCGCTGGAGATGACCCAGAACCAGACCCATTGCGGGGCCATCACCCAGGCCTGCTGCTGCAACAGCCACAGCACCAACGCCGCAATCAAGGCCCAAACTGCCGCCCATGCCAACAATGCGCGCCATTGGAGGTGCCCGGCCAGCCGCGCCCATTCGCCCATGCCAACGGCGCAGAACAACAGCGCCAGCACACCGAACGGCAGAGGGTCGCGCAAGATCAGTGTGGGCAGCAACAGGGCCATCAGCACCAGGGCAGTCAGGACGCGCTGTCGCAACATTGTGGAGTCTCGCTGGCCACCGCCTCAGGCGGCAGCGGACGACTTGGCCTCGGGCACACCGCCAAAACGGCGCTGGCGGCTGGCGAAATCGGCCAGCGCAGCGTCAAACGCTTCGGTGTTGAAGTCGGGCCAGAGAATGTCGGTGAAATACAACTCGGTGTAGGCTAACTGCCAAAGCAGGAAGTTACTGATGCGGTGTTCGCCGCCGGTGCGGACTAGGAGGTCGGGGTCCGGGGAATGGGCAAGTGCGAGATGCCGCGTGATGCCCTCCAGCGTGGGCGAGTCATGCGCAGCCGACAAGGCCTGCGCCGCCTGCACCATGTCCCAACGGCCGCCATAGTTCAACGCGACATTGAGCACCAGCGTGGCGTTCTCTCGGGTCAGGGCTTCAGATTGATCAATCAAGGCACGCATCTCTGCGGAAAATGCGGACAGATCACCCACCACGTGCAATTGCACCCCTTGCTTGGCCAGTTCGGGCGACTCGCGTTGCAGTGCCTTGACGAACAGATCCATCAAGGTCTGCACCTCCTCGACAGGCCGATTCCAGTTTTCCGAGGAAAACGCAAACACCGTGAGATGCGCCACGCCGATCTTGACGCAATGGCGCACGATTTTTTTGAGCGCGTCCACACCAAATTTGTGCCCGGAAGAACGCGGCAGAAATCTGCGCTGCGCCCAGCGTCCGTTGCCGTCCATCACCACGGCCACGTGCCGGGGCAACGAGATGGGATCACGTTTGACGATTGATTTCTTGCTCATGCATTCAGAATGAAACCGCTGGCCTCATTGACAAAACCGGATACGTCCAGTCTGCTCTGCGCAGACTCAGACCGCCATGATCTCCGATTCCTTCTGCGTCAGCAGTTTGTCGATGTCGACGATGCACCGGTCGGTGAGCTTCTGCACGTCATCCTGCGCACGGCGTTCATCATCCTCGGAAGCCTCCTTGGCTTTGACGAGATCTTTGAGGCTTTGGTTCGCATCGCGGCGCAGATTACGCACGGCCACCTTGGCGCCTTCGCCTTCCTGCTTGATCACCTTGACCAGATCGCGGCGACGCTCTTCGGTGAGCGCAGGCATCGGGACACGGATGATGTCACCCTGGGTTTGCGGATTGAGGCCGAGATCCGATTCGCGGATCGCCTTCTCCACGGCCTGCACCATTTTCTTTTCCCACGGTTGGACGCTGATGGTGCGGGCATCGACCAGATTCATGTTCGCCACCTGATTGATCGCCATCGACGTGCCGTAATAATCGACCATCACATGATCGAGCAGACCGGTATGCGCCCGGCCCGTGCGCACCTTGGCGAGATCGAACTTGAGCGCCTCGATCGACTTGTGCATTTTCTCTTCTGTGATCTTCTTGATCTCTGCGATTCCCATGGTGCACTCCACAAACTGGTCGGGGAAAAACAAAACCCGCGGCGCGTCCAGCGCCGCACGGGCCTCAAAAATTGGGATGGTAATCAGACAAAGACATCCGTGCCTTCGTCCTCTCCTCGAATCACGCGCATCAACGCACCAGGCTTGAAAATGCTGAACACGCGGATCGGCAATTTCTGGTCGCGGCACAGAGCAAACGCTGTAGAGTCCATGACCTCCAGACGCTGGGCGATCGCGTCGTCAAAGCTGATGCGCGCATAGCGCTGGGCCTTGGGATCCTTGGACGGATCGGCGGTGTAGATGCCATCCACCTTGGTCGCCTTGAGCATGACCTCGGCACCAATCTCGGCGGCGCGCAGGGCGGCAGCGGTGTCGGTGGTGAAAAACGGATTGCCCGTGCCGCCGGCAAAGATCACCGACTTGCCTTCGTCGAGATATTGCAGCGCCTTGGGGCGCACATACGACTCGACCACCTGATCAATGGCAATGGCTGACATCACGCGCGGATTGAGACCCGCGTGCTTCATGGCGTCGCTCAGCGCCAGGGAGTTCATGACCGTGGCCAGCATGCCCATGTAATCCGCGGTCGCCCGGTCCATGCCGACCGCGCCACCCGCCACTCCACGAAAGATATTGCCGCCTCCAATCACGATGGCGAGTTGCACGCCGGCATGCACAACGTCCGCGATGTCACGCACCATGGCTTCGATGGTGGCCCGATTGATACCGTAGGCGTCATCCCCCATCAGGGCCTCACCCGAGAGTTTGAGCAAAACACGTTTGTATTGGGACATGGTTACTCCTGACGGGCGAGTGATGAAAGCGGTACTGCGGGTGACTCGGGGTTGAACAATTCAAACGAGGCGCGGTTGGCCTCGGTCAGTCGCGCAACCGCGCTCAGCCTTGCTTGACTGCAGCCATCTGCGCGGCCACTTCCTCTGCAAAGTTCTCCGATTTTTTCTCGATGCCCTCACCCACCACATACATGGTGAAGCCATGCACCGTGGTGTTTGCTGCCTTGAGCATTTGCTCGACGGTCTGCTTGTCGTTCTTCACGAACACCTGGTTGAACAGCGAGACTTCCTTGAGGTACTTCTGCACCGAGCCTTCGACCATCTTGGCGATGATGTCGGCGGGCTTGCCCGATTCGGCGGCCTTTTGCGACGCAATCGAACGCTCCTTCTCGATCAGTTCGGCGGGCACTTCGGCCGACGAAAGCGCCACCGGCTTCATGGCCGCGATATGCATGGCCACATCCTTGGCGGCCACGTCGTCACCGGTGTACTCGACCATCACGCCGATGCGCGTGCCGTGCAGATAGCTCACCAGCTTGTTGGCACCGGCAAAGCGCTTGAAGCGGCGAATGGTCATGTTCTCGCCGATCTTGCCGATCAGTTTGCTGCGGCGCGCTTCGATGGTTTCACCATCGATGGTCAGCGCCGAAAGCGCGGCAACGTCGGCCGGGTTCTGCGACGCGATGAGTTGGGTCAGATCCTTGCCGAAAGCGAGGAAATCGTCGTTCTTGGCGACGAAGTCGGTTTCGCAATTCAGTTCGATCATCGCGCCCGTGGTGCCGTCGATGAATGCGGAGACGATGCCTTCCGCGGTCACGCGCGAGGCTGCCTTGCTGGCCTTGCTGCCGAGTTTGACACGCAGGATTTCTTCAGCGCGCTCCATGTCGCCGACGGCCTCGGTCAGAGCCCTCTTGCACTCCATCATCGGGGCATCGGTCTTGGCACGTAGTTCTGCCACCATGCTTGCGGTAATCGCCGCCATTGTTGAACTCCTTCAATCAAAAACTCGAAATACGGTTGAAAAAAAGGGGCTGTGTATCGCAGCCCCGGGTTGGTTCAGGCCGGTGAATCGGGCCGTTGCAGCATGTCCGTTCGCGGCCTTAGGCAGCGGGAGTGCTTTCCTGGACTTCGACAAACTCTTCTTCACCCTCGGACACGGCCTGCACGACTTCGTTGACCGCGTCATTCTTGCCTTCGAGGATGGCATCGGCCATACCCTGTGCATACAGCGCGACAGCCTTGGCCGAGTCATCGTTGCCCGGAATGATGTGCGTCACACCCAGAGGAGAGTGGTTGGTGTCGACCACGCCGATCACGGGAATGCCAAGGGTTTTCGCCTCGGCAATGGCGATCTTGTGATAGCCAACGTCAATGACAAAAATCGCATCGGGCAGAGCCGCCATGTCCTGGATGCCGCCGATGGATTTTTCCAGCTTTTCCATGTCCCGATGGAAGGTCAGCGCTTCCTTCTTGCTCATTTGCTCGAGCACGCCTTCGGCAACCTGGCCCTGCATGTCCTTGAGCTTCTTGATCGAGGTTTTGACCGTCTTGAAGTTGGTCAACATGCCGCCAAGCCAGCGCTGGTCGACATAGGGCATGCCACAACGCTCGGCTTGCTCTCGGATGATCTCGCCCGCCTGGCGTTTGGTGCCGACGAACAGGATGGTGCCGCGACGCGCGGTCAACTGTCGGGCGAACTTCGCCGCCTCGAGGTACATCGGCAACGTCTTTTCGAGGTTGACAATGTGAATCTTGTTGCGATGGCCGTAAATGAACGGGGCCATCTTGGGGTTCCAGAAGCGGGTTTGGTGACCGAAGTGCACCCCGGCTTCCAGCATTTGACGCATAGAAATAGTCATTTTGTTTCCAATCCAAGTTGGGTCTGAAATCCGGCCCCGATTGATCCGCTGCTCCGGCGTCGCCCATGAAATTTCGCGGGCCACACCGACAACGTTCAACACCTGGTTGAGCCGGTTTGTGAGTCAGTACCTGGCGAGATTCTCGTTAGGTACCATGGTGTGTTTCATGCGCAACAAACAGGTTTCTTCTGCATCGCACAAAACTTTAGCATCATAACAGTTTTCAGTGGCACCGGCGATTCTGCGGCGCTGCCCACCTCGCCGCGCTCTCATGTCCGAACATCCATTACGCCAGCAACTCCACAACGAAATTCATGCCCGCCCGTTCGAGCGGATCGGCGCACCTGCGCAGGTCAGCCATCAGGTGATGCTGGTCGATTCAGCCGAGTCGCAGCAGGCGTTCGACCATTTGAGCGAATTGCTCGGCAATCTGCATCTGCCACCGCCCCCGCCCGGAAGCATGTTCCACACAGAGCAGATCGGCCCGGTGCGCCTTCGCTGGGAACGCCACGGCGAATTCGTCAGTTACACCTTCATCACACACGAGCAGATTGGTCCAGAGGATCCCTTGTTTGAACGCTGCGCCTGCGAACGAATCTCCGCGGACTGGCGCGGCCGCATCCCTGGCCAGCGGTTTTGCGCCAACCACGTCGCCGTCATGCCCGAGGGCGAACTCGGCTGCGACGCCCTGCCCGACTTCTCCGCCGTGCTGGATGCGGATGCCCTGGTGGGCTCGGACGTGGCAGACGGCAATGCGCAGGTGTTCACCGATCTGCGCATTGGCCCCGATGGCTACACCCGCTTCATCGTGCTGAGCAAGTCAATGTCCGAGCGACGGCGTGGGCGCCTGGTGCAGCGCCTGCTGGAAATCGAGACCTATCGCCTGCTGTCCCTGCTGACCTTGCCGATGGCGCGGCAACTCACGCCCCAACTCACCCGCTACGAGCAGGACCTGGTGAGCATCATGGATGCGATTGGCAGCAATGGCGCCCGTGACGACGCCCAGCGCGACCACAAAACCCTGGACCGTCTGACGCAGCTCGCCTCGACCGTGGAAGGCGTCTACGCCGCAACGCACGGCAGGTTCACGGCGGCGAATGCATATGGCGATCTGGTCAACCGCCGCGTGGCGGACTTGCACGAGAAGCCGATTTTCGGCTTGCAAACCATCGGCCAGTTTCTTGAGCGGCGACTGGTTCCGGCCCTTCAGACCTGCGCCTGGGCGGAACGGCGGCAGCAGGCGTTGTCCGAGCGGGTATCACGTTGCAGCAACCTGCTGCGCACCCGGGTGGAAGTGGCAATGCAGCAGCAAAACCGCAGCCTGCTGGCCTCGATGAACCGTCGGCAATACCTGCAACTGCGGCTGCAGCAGACGGTGGAAGGCCTGTCGGTTGCGGCGATCACCTACTACATGGCTTCGCTGGTCGGCCACCTGTTCGAGGCGGCCGAACCCTGGTTGCACATCAAACCGAAGTTGGCCGAGGGCATCTCGATCCCCCTCATCGCCCTGCTGGTGTGGGTTGCGCTGCAGCGCATGCATCACCGACTGGAACGCGCCGGCGAAGGCCGGTAAGACCCAGCAGCCCGACGCGTGCTCACACGCGCCGCTGGCGCACCGCCTCATACAGGCACACGCCCGCGGCGACGGAGACATTGAGGCTCTCCACCGCGCCCAGCATGGGAATCTGAAGCAGTTGGTCGCAGGTTTCGCGTACCAGGCGACGCATCCCGGCACCTTCCGCCCCCATCACCAGAACGGCGGGTTGCGTCCAGTTGGCCGCGTAGACATCATCGGTCGCGGCTTCATCAGTCCCCATGACCCAGAGGCCACGATCCTGCAGCTCGCCCAGGCTGCGCACCAGATTGGTCACCATGAGATATGGCACGGTTTCCGCGGCGCCACTGGCCACACGGGCAACCGTGGGATTCAGGCCGACCGCGCGGTCTTTCGGCGCGATGACCAGGTGCACGCCAGCAGCATCTGCGGTACGCAGAATGGCACCGAGATTGTGCGGATCGGTCACGCCATCGAGCGCCAGGACAAGAGCGGCGCCCTCGACCGCGTCGAGTACAGCGTGCAGATCTTGCAAACTAGGCAGATCGTCGACCTGAGCCACCACGCCTTGATGGCGGTCGGTTCCGGCCAGCGCGGCCAGGCGATCGGCACTCAGCGTTTTGAGTTCCACCCCCGCGGCCTCGACCTTGCGCAGGAATTGCTGCATACGCGCATCGCGGCGGCTGGCATCGACGTAGACCGCATGCACGGAAGTCGGAGCCGCGCGCAGCCGCGCACCCACGGCATGAAATCCATACAGCGGCTTCATGCGGCGACCTCCTGCACCTGCTCGGTCAACCGCCCCGCATGCATGGTGTAGATACGGTCGCAGCGCGCGGCCAGGGCCGGGTCGTGCGTGACCAGCACCAGTGTCGCGCCCGTTTCGGCGCGCAGGCGAAACATCAGGTCCATGATGCGCTCTCCGGTGGCAGCATCGAGATTTCCCGTCGGCTCATCGGCCAACACCAGCCTTGGCCTGCCGACAAACGCCCGCGCCAACGCCACGCGCTGCTGCTCGCCACCAGACAATAAAGCCGGGCGATGATGCAGCCTCTGCTCCAGGCCGACGGCATGCAGCATGCCGGTCGCGAGATCCACGGCACCCTGCGCCCGTCCGGAGATCTCCAGCGGCAGCACCACATTTTCCAGCGCGGTGTAGTGGTCGATCAGCTGAAAATTCTGGAATACGAAACCGATTTTTTGCGCCCGTAAGTCAGCACGCCCGTTTTCGTCGAGACCGGCC
>JBAUTC010000171.1:0-3743 GCA_049582025.1 Thiomonas sp. | reverse complement strand
CCGAAGCTGTACCAGACGCTGTACCTGAGCCGCCGCCACATGCGGCAAGAATGCTTGACGCGCCCACGCTCAACAGAAATGTTCTGCGGCTCAATCCTTCATGATTCAATTAGATTTCTCCTGGTAGTTCCGCCTTCATAGACGCTAGCGGCAGACATTGCTTCATCTAACTGAACGGCACATATCGTCACCGTTTGAGGAAAAAATCTCATATATCTACAAGATGCGGCAATTCGAGATGCAATACGCGTGTTGAGCTGTTCGGTGCCTTGGGTTGTTGGTCGGGGACCAGTCGGTGGCGTCAAGATGAGGGAGACCGGTGGCGATCCCAATCCGGCGAATGTCCGCAAGTGTTCCGGCGGTCGCGTCGGCAAGCTGCGAGACTGTTGCATTGCCGATCGCCGCAGCACATCGGCTTCTCAGGCGGTGCCGTTGGCGCATTCACATGCGTGCCTGATCGCCGTCGACCTCGACTCGCTCAATTACCTAAGTGCCCCAATGGTCTTGACGACGGTCTCTTCGGGGTCTTGGTATCCCACTTGGGATATAGAGGAACTCAGTGTTCCGGCGGCGTAAGCAGCTTGACGAGGCCGTCGCGGTTGGCGATGTGGACCTGGCGCTGCATGACCTCCAGGAGCCCATCGCGATGGAGGCGCGTCATTAACCTGCTGACCGTCTCCACCTTCAAACCAAGATAGCTGGCGATGTCTTGCCGAGTCATGCTCAACACGAACGTATCTGGCGAGAGCCCGCGTGCCCTGTAGCGTTCGGACATATCGAGAAGGAAGCGCACCAACCGCTCCTCGGCTTGCATGCTGCCCAGGGCGAATTGGTTTTGCTGGGCGTTGGCGAGCCGGTTGCCGATCAGGCAATGAATCTGGTGCTGCAGGGTCGGCGACGAGGCTGCGTGTTGTTCCAAAGTGCTGACATCGATTGTGCAAGCCTCGCTGTCTTCCAGCGCCACGCCGTCCGTGGTGAAGGCTCTCATGGCGAAGCTCTCAAGGCCCATCAGATCCCCCGCCACATGAAAGCCGACGATTTGTTGGCGCCCATCGGGACTGCCGACCACCGACTTGAATGAACCCGTATGCACCGAGTAGAGTTTGCCGACCGACTGGCCCGCCTGGAATAGCGCCTCGCCCTTATGGACGCGAACCGTGGCTTGCATGATGTCGCGCATGCAGCCCTGGTCATCCTGAGAAACCCCGATCGGCAGGCAGAACCGGCTTTGAAAGCACTGCTCGCAAGGATGGGCTGCCCCGTTGAGACGACTGGGCGAAGACATGATTTTCATCGGCGACTCCCTAGCTGAATGGATGCAAATATCGCACATGTTGAATGTGTTGTCCATCCTCCCGAATCCTGGAAATTTCACGATATTGCGGTCGAATCGCGACAGTTCCATCGGCGTACAAAGTGCTGCAAATCACAGACAAGGGCACCCCGCAACCGGTCGAGTCCTGAGGACACGCCGATCGATGTCTTCTATCCACAACACCAATTCGTGCTTCTTGACGGCCTAGCCGCAGCGCTTCCACCCAGTCCCAGGCGTTGGTTTGAAGACCGGGAGCGCCTCGCAAAGCGCACTACACAGGATTTGAAGCCGAGCCTACCGCGTCGAACTCGACCGGCTCATGCGCGACATGGCGGCCATTTCGCGGCCCCGGGCGTCCGGAAAATGGTCATCCTGGTCCTACGCTCCGTAGCTGGTTGGCATCAGAGCGGCCCTCCGCTCTGGTTCAAGCTTGCATCGGGCCGCAGCGCTTGTGATTCTCTGACTTCTCCCGCAGGTATTGCCAACGGTGCGCAAGAAGTCGGTTCCTGTCTTTCAGGCCGCCCGTTCTTCCGGCCAGAGCGAGACAGGCGTGGCCAGTCCTTGAAGATTTCCTTCCCGTAAACGACGCACGGCGAAGATGCGCCAGCCCACTTGCTGCCGGCTTCTCCGAGATCATCCATCGAGGCGTCAGAAGTTGCGAAGCAATTGCGGGGGCTCTTGACGATCTCACTGGCCTCAGCCATCGCAGGGCGGCGGGACGCGTTCGGGGCCTTGATCGCGAAGGACACGGGGTACTTCCTTTCGATCGGCACGATACCGCGGAATCCGGCGAAACAACGGTGGGCAACGGTTGATAAATTGGGTAAAGAAAAAGCCGTAAGACCTTGATTTCTCTTGGTCTTACGGCCTTTGTCGGACATTGCCGAACATATTGTTGGTGGAGCCGGGGGGAATTGAACCCCCGTCCGCAAATACTCCACAGCAGGATCTACGTGCTTAGTAACGCCATTTGTGTTTAACCCCGATGACGCGGGTGTACGCGCTTCATTTAGGGCGATCCACTTGATTTAGAACTGAGTCGCGTGGCGAAACTCAACTCGAGCCAATGTGTATGACCTCGCAGGTGTTGCCACCCCGGCCCATCGGCCAACCGTTGCGAGGCTCACCGGTGTTAAGCGGCGAGAGCGTACGAAGAATCGTTCGCAGTTACTTTGTTTCCAGTGGTTTATCGAGCGTACTGGGGCTCGGCATGCACCTGTCTGTTTTGCTATCCACGTCGAAACCGGGTCGGCCCCATGGAAAAACGATTGTACGTGTAGCTTGCGCCACAGCGTCCGTGCTCAGGACATGAGGTCAAGAGTCAGTAATTCAAGAGGGTGCGAAATGATGGCGTCCGCATTCCAGCTTTGTGGAGCGGTGTGGCCGCAGTAGCCATAGGCTGCAGCAACGGCGCGCATGCCGGCGGCGCGAGCAGATTGCATGTCGCGCAGATCGTCGCCGACATAAAGGCAGTGCTGCGGGAGCACATTGAGCTGCCTGGCGGCATAGAGCAGCGGATCAGGCGCGGGCTTGGGATGCGCCGCGGTATCTCCGCTGACAATGCAGCCGGGGGCGTGAGGCCAGGGAAGTTGGGAGACAAGCGGGTTGGTGTAAGTGCTGAGCTTGTTTGTGACGATGCCCCAGGGGATCGCTTCCTGGTGGAGATGCTCGATGAGTGCGCTCACTCCCTCGAAAAGAGTGGTGTGCACGCGGATCGCTGCCAGATAGTGGGTCAGAAAGGCGTCCTTGAGCGCCGGGTAGCGGGGGTCGTCGACCTTGACGTCCATGCCGACAGCCAGCAGCCCGCGAGCGCCGTGAGATGCCATGGGCCGCAACACATCGACTGGCAGGGCAGCAAGCGCATGCTCGGCGCGGACGCGGTTGAGTGCGGCAGCGAGATCGGCGGCCGTATCGGCCAGCGTGCCGTCAAGGTCGAAGAGGCAGGCTTGGACTGCGCGGGCGTGCGGCATCAGGGGGTAAGGCGGAAGGCCAGGAGGTAGTTGACGCTGGGGTTGGAGGTGATGCGAAAACGCTGGGTCAATGGCTGGTAGTCGAGCCCGGCAATGTCTGCTGTTTCCAGGCCACACACCCGGCCCATCGCGGCGACCTCTGCGGGCTGAAGAAATTTTGCATAGTCATGTGTCCCCTTGGGCAGCAGACGAAGTACGTACTCTGCGCCAAGAATGGCCGCAACATAGGCTTTGGCATTTCGATTGATGGTCGAGACAAAGACCCACCCACCGGGCCGAACCAGTTGGGCGCTGGCTTTGATGATGGATGCGGGGTCAGGGACATGTTCGAGCATTTCCATGCAGGTGATCACGTCGAACTGACCTGGAGTTTCATTGGCCAGACGCTCCGCGCTCACGAGCCGGTAGTCGACATCCAGATGTGCTTCGAGAGCATGGAGTCGTGCGACCTGCAGGGA
>JBAUTC010000170.1:0-1716 GCA_049582025.1 Thiomonas sp. | reverse complement strand
CACGATGATTTCGAAGCCGTCCACAGCACCGGGCACGCGCATGCCCGGCAGCCCTGCAGCAAGCTGGCCCAGATGCATATCGATCAGGTCTGGTCTGGCCCCCAGATCGAAGAGCCGGCGAATGCGCCCGGGAATGGCCGCGGCCACCGAGGCCATCGACATCGGAATCGTGACGCTGAGCGCAAATCGCTGCGGCAGATGCGTAACTTTGAACCACCCGATCACCTCACGTGCGCCGTGCCGCAATGCAATGGTGCGTGCGTAGCTGTCTGTACCAATGTTCTCCACACCATCGATACGCCGATGTGCGAGGAAGGCGAGCAGCCCGTCCCAGGCCAGCGGAGGACGGTAGGCCAGCAAGAATGTCAGGGTCTGCGCGTTCGATCCCAAGTCGGCGTGCTTGCGCAACTGCGAGGGATTCAAGCCGTAACGGGTGCGGAACAAGCCGTTGAATCGTCTGATGCTGCCGAATCCGGCGGCCAACGCCAGTTCCGTCATCGGCAAAGGGGTCTCGGTCAGCAGACGCTTGGCCATGAGCAAGCGCTGAGTGAGGGCAAAATCAAGCATGGAGGCACCGAACTCCGCCTGGAAGATCCGCCGCAGGTGCCGTTCGGTCACGCCGACACGGCGCGCCAATGCGGCGACGTTGGCCCCATTCAGAAAGCCGTCCTCGATCAGTGCAGCAGCAGCGTGCGCCAAGCGGCTACCGATATCCTGCAGTCCATAGCCCGGCGCAAGTTCCGGGCGGCATCGCAGGCAGGGGCGAAAGCGCGCCCTCTCGGCGGCCGCAGCGCTCGGAAAGAAGCTGCAGTTCGACTGCTTCGGCGAGCGCACCGCGCAGATCGGCCGACAGTAGATGCCGGTCGACGACACGCCGACAAAGAACCGCCCATCAAAACGGCGGTCCCGCGCCAGCAATGCCTGGTAGCAAGTGTCTGCGTCAAGATCCATGCCCGAACTCTAGACGGCAATGGGCATGAAGGCTGGCCAGATTCGGACCTGTGCATCTTTTGCCGCAACGGCTGTTACCCACCGCTAGCGAAATGATCCAAACGTTGGAAGACTGCCAACGTGTGGCTGCACCGCTTGTCGTGAGGCGACACCGAAGCTTGATGCGCATTCCGCAATGATTGGTATGGCTCACCGATTTGTCGGTGGGCTGGCCCATTCCGCGGTTGGCACCAACATCTGGGTCGATCTAGAGTACTTGCTCGTCCTGCATCGGGCCTCAGGACCGCATACTGACCATCTGGTCGCCGTTCAATGTGGAGGCTCTTGCTCATCGCACCTCCTAATGTCTGGTCGAAACTGGCCAAGAGAAAACGCTAGATATAGCGTCATTTTTTCTTTTGTAGCATGGCGCTGGCCGGCAAGATCGTTGCGTCTGATCTCCGTCATGCCATCTGCTCCTGTGCAGAATGACCCTGTGGTTTGTCTTCCTGCGCAAAGACTACCTTTGCTGCGAACAGGCTGTTGGCGCCGATGCCGATTTGAGCCATGCGCCGGGTGTGCGGTGAGCCGGTTGGAACGCGCCGACATTCAAGCCTGACGCCGCGCTCAGCTCGTTTGCCATGGCTCAGTCGCTGATCGGCATCGGCGCCAACACACTTCTTCTCATATTTCCAGAATCGGCCCTTGCCCTGCGCGATCCATTCCAGGGCCTCGTCGATCCGCTTCTGGGGCGTCTGATCCGTCTTCGCGTCGGCGATCCAGACC
>JBAUTC010000169.1:0-10227 GCA_049582025.1 Thiomonas sp. | reverse complement strand
CCTCGACTGCGCGCCGAACTGATCTTCCAGATCGCCCAGGACGTGACGATCGTCACATCGGGAGGGGCGAGTGAGCCCAAAAATGGCTCGTTTCCGAGTTTTCACACGGCCTCGACGCAAGGTCAGGTATTCCGATGGCGTCGGCCAAAGCGGGCTGTCACGTCGCCAAACGCATAGCCTCTGGCTGGCGGGCCGTTTCGTCTGCGGCTACTTGCCCCAATAGGCGCAGCGACCGGGGAGTGTAGGCGGCAGGACGTCGCATTAAGGATGTTTTGTCGGGATGACATCGACCTGAAGAGATACCTCGCGATCAAAATTGCTTTAGGCCAATCTTCCACAGTTAATCGCATGAAACAAGCAATTCAGGGAATCGCTGCTGCACTGTTCGTGTTGGCCAGTTCTCACGCTTTCGCAGAATCCCTGCCGCAAGCGATAGTCAGCCAGTTACCCAAAGGGTACGAAGCCATTCTGGTTCAAGCTGGAGACTTCAACCAGGATAAAGCGAAGGACTACCTTGTCGTTGCGGGCATGAAAACCGAGAACCAACCCGGTGACTCCGGTGAACCGGCTCCAAGGCGTTGGCTTCTTGCCTTTATTCAAACCAGCTCTGGCAAATACACGCTTGTCGGCAAGAATGAAAAAGTGGCGTTCGCGGCAGATCAAGGGGGTCAATGTGACCCGCTGCTGGACTCTGGCGGCTTGGTCACCAAGGGGCCTTACTTCACGGTAGAAAATTCGGTGGCGTGCGGGGACCACTGGACCGACGACATCACATTCAAGTACGACAAGAGGCACGGCGGCTTCCTGTTTTACAAGCGGATCTTTGAGGCATGGAGACTCAACACCTCGACAAAATCTGACGCAGAGGCCCTTGTTCGAAGCAACAGAACAGTGACGTCCGCAAATCGAGACAAGCCCATCGCATTGGATAACTACTCACCACAATGAGTGGATGGCCATCAGGTCGACTATTGAAACTCTGATTCCGGTCCCCTCAAGGAGAGTCCTCTTGAGGATACGGCGCGAGGACGGCGTCCTTTCACGCCCCCCTGCTGAGAGGGATTGAAGCCGATCGGTCGGCTCCCTACACTGTGCCGACCATCAAAGCTACAGCTGGACGAGTCAGTCTTGCGCCGACAACATGCCTCGCCAGCCTTTGCCCATGCATCCAGGCGACACCGTCCGCGTCATGGCGGTCGTGCAGACTGCCTTGCTGCTCCTGCTGGGGCTGGCCCAAGAAGCGTGGGCCGCACCAAGGAATGACGCGGCAAGCCCTGTGGTCGTCTTGGTGCCGCAAGACCTGGTGCGCCAGAACCTGAAACAGTCGCTTCAGATGTTTCGGGAAACCGGCGCGCGACTGGATCCGGACACTGTCGCCACCCTGCCGGATTCTCAGTTCCAGCGGGTCAACAGCAGCAATCTGGGGATCATCGATCACGCCGTATGGATTCGCATCCGCTTGTTCCGCAGCGCCCTGTCGCCCGAACATCTGGTGCTGCAGTTTGGGCGGCCGGTCTGGCGTGAGGCGGACGCCTATCTGCTGCCATCCGATCTGGAGAACGCGAGCGCCGAGCGACCGGCCGGCATGGGACAGCTCAAGCCGCTGCACTCCCGCTACACGGCCTACGCCTTTGATCCGCCCGAAGGCGCAAGCACCTTGCTGCTTCGCGTGGAGCAATATGGCGGGTTGACGCCGGAATTCCGTCTCTGGAATGCAGCGGCATTCCGGAATCACGCAATGGACGACGCGCTGCTGCAAGGTCTGTTTTTCGGCATGATGGGCGCGCTGTTGATCTACAACGCCTTCCTGTTCCTCGGCACGCGCGACAGGGCCTACTTCGCTTACATCCTGTGGCAAGCGGCCACCTTGTTCTACATGCTGGTCTTTTCTGGCGTGGGACAGCATCAACTCTGGCCGAGCACGGAGCAATGGAACAGCGTCGGCATGATCGGCGGCCTGTCGCTGATGTGCGCGGGCGGGCTGTATTTCGTCCGCGCCTATCTCCTCCTGCCACGCGATGCGCCGCGCCTCGATCTCGCGGTGCAGATCGTGCAATGGCTGAGCATCGCCCTGGCCGCGGCTCAGCTCCTGCCAAACAGCGGCTGGATGTTGGTGCCTGCACAGCTGATCGCTGCGGTGTCACTGGCCCTGATCGGGCTGGTGGCAGCGGTGCGATGGAGGCAGCGATTCGTTCCCGCGATGATCCTGTTCGTCAGCCTGATTCCTCTGCTCATCGTGGGCTTTGCCAATATCGGGCGCACCTTGGGCTGGCTGCCTGAAACCTTCCTCACCTCCGACGCGCTACAGTGGGTTTCGGTCTTGCTTGCGCTGGTACTCACTTACGGCCTGTCGGTGCGGGTGGCGCAATTGCGCGAGCGCGCCACCCGGCTGCAGGACATGCTGCTCAAAGACCCGCTCACTGGCTTGCTCAACCGCAACGGCCTGTTCGACAGCGGCCAGCGACAGCTCAACCGCACACATGACAGCCACGCCTATGCCGCTGTGCTGTGGATCGATCTCGACGGTCTCAAGCGCATCAACGACCAATTCGGCCACGCCGCAGGTGACGCGCTGATACAGGCCACCGCCGCACGGCTGCGCGGCGCCTTCGGACCCGACGCCGCCTGCGCCCGGCTGGGCGGCGACGAGTTTGCCATTGTCCTGCCCAATCTGCCTTCGGCACGTCTGGCGGACGATCTCGCCCGGCATGCGCTGGAGCGGTTGCGCACTCCGTATGCTTTGTCAGGGCAGGAATTCCGTACGTCGGGCAGCATCGGCGTGGCGTTGTATCCGCAGCATGCACAGACGCTCGAAGAGCTGTTGCGTCTGGCCGATGTCGCGATGTATCGGGCCAAGGCGCTGGGGCGCGATACGCATGTGCTATGGGAGGCGGAGATGGACGCTGACGTGCAGACCTCGCTGTTCCAGTTCACCCGGCCGGCGCGGTCTTGAGGTATCCATAAGTCCGGCAGGGCTGTTGTGGACAAGCCGGATAAGAGTCCGCACACTGCGTGCACAACGATTCAGGGAGGCGACCATGGCACGACCGACACGCTTGATGCGGCTTGGAATCAACGTCTGTGGGCTGCTGTTGCTATGGAGTTCCACCATCGGGGCCCGAGCTGCGGAGCCCGTCCCTACGCAGTTTCAGGGAGCGAATTTGATCCAGGGGAAGAAGGAGTACACGGACCTGAAATGTGCTGCCTGCCACGCCGAGCGCATGATGGGCTCCACCTCTGCGATGTACACCCGTCCCGACCGCAAGGTGCACAATCCCAAGCAGTTGCTCGCCTTCACGCAGATGTGCGTCACCCAGCTCAACAAGGAGTTGTTCCCGGAAGAAGTGAAAGACATCGCCGCCTACCTAAACCAGACGTACTACAAGTTCAAGTGAGGCAGTGAACGTTAGCCCGCGCTTGAGGCTGCGCCCGTTGGTGGATGGGTGATGAGACCAATGCGACTCAGCCCCGCGTTCTGCGCGGCCCCCATCACACGGGCGACGTCGCCGTAAGGCACGGCGGCATCCGCGCTGATGTGCACTTCGGTCTTGGCCGACTGCTGCGCTGCGGCAGCGAAGCGCAAGGTGAGTTGCGCAAGAGCAATCGGCTGATCGGCGAGATAGAGTTGGCCATCCTTGCGCAGACCGACGTTGAGCACGGTCGGGGCTTGTTGCACAGCCGATGCCTCGACCTTGGGCAGATCGAGCTTGAGGCTGCCTGTCAGCAGTGGCGCGGTAATGATGAAAATGACAAGCAGCACCAGCATGACATCGATCAGCGGCGTCATGTTGATGTCGCTCATAGCCTCGCCATCATCATCCTGATCAAAACTGCCGAAGCTCATGGCGTGCCGTGGTCAGACGACGGGACTGGTCGCCAGCAGCCGCTGCAGATCGTGCGCAAAGCCTTCGAGCGCGCCCTGCACGCGACGGGCGCGCTTGCTGAGCGCGTTGTAGGCCAGCACGGCGGGAATGGCCACGGCCAACCCGGCAGCGGTCATGATGAGGGTTTCGCCGACGGGGCCGGCCACCTTGTCCACGCTGATCTGCCCGCTGGCGGCAATGGCGGTGAGCGCGTGATATATGCCCCAGACCGTGCCGAACAGGCCGACGAAGGGCGCAGTGCTGCCCACACTGGCGAGCAACACATGTCCCGCCTGCAGACGGCGCTGCGCGGCGTGCAGCGCGTCGCGCAGTTCGCGCGTCACCCGGTCTTCGTGCGACTGCCAGCGATGCGCGGTATCGGGTCGCGCCAGGCGCGAGGCGGTGTCGGCCATAAGATTGGACAGGCCGTCGGGATCAATCGCCTGCGTGGCGGCTGCGGCCTGCAATGAAGACGCCGCCCCCCAGTAAGCCGCGATACCCGCGGGCACGCGACGCGTGGCGCGCCAGAGCAGCGCAGCTTTCCAGAGGATGACAAACCAGCTTGCCACCGACATCGCCAGCAGCACCAGCGCGACCAAGTGGCTGAGCGCGTCGCCCTGCTGCCAGAATTGTGCAAGTCCGCCCATGCCTCGGGATCAGTCCTTGAAGCCCAGCACGTCCTGCATGTCATACAGGCCATGGGACTTGGCGGACAGAAACCGCACGGCGCGCAGGCTGCCCTGGGCGTAAGTGGCACGGCTGCTCGATTTGTGGGTGATTTCGATACGCTCGCCCGTGCCGGCGAACAACACAGTGTGGTCTCCGACGATGTCGCCGCCGCGCACGGTGGCGAAGCCGATGGTGGACGGATCACGCTCGCCAGTGACGCCTTCGCGGCCGTAGACGGCGCATTGTTTTAAGTCACGCCCCAGTGCGCCCGCCACGACTTCGCCCATTTTCAGCGCCGTGCCCGAGGGTGCGTCCACCTTGTGGCGATGATGCGCTTCGATGATCTCGATGTCATAGCCTTGGGCCAAGGCACGCGCGGCCTGCTCCAGCAGCTTGAACACGACGTTCACGCCGATGCTCATATTTGGCGCCATGACGATGCCGATGCGCTGCGCCGCGGCGCGAATGCGCGCCAGTTGCGTATGGTCGAACCCGGTGGTGCCGATCACCATGGCCACTCCGGCGGCTTCGCAAGCAGCCAGATGTGCCATGGTGCCCTCCGGGCGCGTGAAGTCAATGAAGTAGCGCGCGTGCTGCAAGGCGGCGTGCAGATCCGAGCGAATCGCCACGCCGGTCTGCACGCCGGCAAATGCCCCGGCGTCCTGCCCCAGCGCCGGGCTGCCCGGCATATCCAGCGCAGCGTTGACGCTGCAGTCAGGCGCGGCCAGCACGGCTTCGATCAGGGTACGGCCCATGCGGCCGCTCGCGCCGGCAATGGCGATGCGGTGCGTCTCGGTCGGCGATGTACTCATGCGCTGTCGGTATTCAGTTGATCGAGGGCGCGGATGCGGCTGGGGTTGCCAAGGGAGCCACCTTCTGCAATTCGGCAATTTCGGCAGGGGGGGCGAACACCGTCAGATTGACAGGCTGCGAGGCGGTGCGCTCGGGCCGCTTGGTCGCTGCGAATTTTTTGTCGGCAGCAGCGATTTCCGCCTGCAACTGCGCATCTGTCAGCAACTTGGGCTTTTTGCCTCCGGCGCGCAGGGTATTGATCTGGGCGACGAACTCCTGCTCGGAAGGCAGCGGGTCGCCGTCGGCGCGCTCCATCTTGCCATCCTTGTCGAAATACACGGTGAAGCGGCGCACGAGCGGCGCATGGTAGCCCTGGCGCAAGCTGAACACATATTCCCAGCGGTCCTGGTTGAATATGGTGTTCAGCAGCGGCGTGCCCAGGATGGCCTGCACCTGCTCCTTGCTCATGCCCGGCTTGAGTGCCTCAGCCATTTCGCGCGAGACGAAATTGCCCTGGATGACGTCGGCCCGGTAGGGCTTGAACATCGAGGTCAGATCGTGCTGCGTGGTGGCGCTGCTGCAACCGCCCAGCAGGGCCAGACTGCACAACGTGGCGGTAGCGAGTCCAAGCCGCAAACCCGCCAGAGAGGGCCGGGGCTTGACGGGACGTTCGGAGGGGCGCAGAAGAATAGAAAACCGCATCGGGAATCTCACGCGGCGAGCGCGGCCGGGGTCGTTTAACATCGACGCATTCTACTGAATACTACCCTCTTCCCCATGGCTCAGAGCAATGCACAAGGTTTGCGCGATACCGGACTGAAAGTCACGCAGCCGCGCCTGCGCATTCTTGAGATTTTTCAGAAGGGCTTGCAGCGCCACATGACGGCGGAAGACGTGTACCGTGTGCTGCTTGACGAGCAGCAGGACATCGGCCTGGCCACGGTGTATCGCGTGCTTACCCAGTTCGAGCAGGCCGGCATTCTGCTGCGCAGCAACTTTGAGTCGGGCAAGTCGGTATTCGAGATCAACGAGGGCAAACATCACGACCACTTGGTGTGCCTGGACTGCGGCCGCGTGGTGGAATTTTTCGATGCCGAAATCGAGCGGCGGCAGAAAAAGATTGCCAGCGATCAAGGCTTTGAATTGCAGGAACACGCGCTTTCGTTGTACGCCAGCTGCGCCAACAAAGGCGCCTGCCCGCATTTCAGCAAGACCGATCACACTCCTCTCGCCGCGCGCCTGCATGGACACGAATAGAGACCACGGCCCCAAGGCCAGTCAGTCGTCGCCGTCCTGCATGGCCTGATGCTGGCGCTCCTGAAATTCGCGCAGGGTGTCGATGCCCCGCAATTGCAGAATGGTGTTGCGCACCGCCGATTCCACCAGCACGCCGAGGTTGCGCCCGGCCTCCACCGGAATCATCACCTTGCGGATCGGGACGCCCAGCACGTCTTCTTCCAGATTGCCTGCGGGTAGCCGGTCGAAGTTGCGGTCGAGGACGTCCCGGCGGATGAGGTGAGTGATGAGTTTGAGCCGCATCTTGCGGCGTACTGCGGTCTCACCAAAGATGGTCTTGATGTCGAGCAGGCCGATGCCGCGTACTTCCAGCAGATTTTGTAGCAGCGGCGGGCAGCGGCCCTCGATGGTGTTCTGCGCCACGCGCAGTAGGTCCACGCAGTCGTCGGCCACCAAGCCGTGACCGCGGGTGATGAGGTCCAGCCCCAGCTCGCTCTTGCCCAGCCCGGATTCGCCGGTGATCAGCACGCCCAGACCCAGAATGTCCATGAACACGCCATGCTGGGTAATGCGGTTGGCGAAGTGTTTGGACAGGTAGGTGCGCAGCACGTCGATGGTGAACGCCGCCGTCTCTGCTGTCTGGAACAGCGGCACCTGCGCGGCATTGCATTCGTCGATCAGGCTGGGTGGCGGTGCCTTGCCGTCGGCCAGCACCAATGCCGGAGGCTCCAGGCCGATGATGCGGCGGATGCGACGCAGCCGGTCTTCCTGCGAGGAACTGTTGAGGTAGTCCACCTCGCGCCACCCCAGAATCTGCATCCGGAAGGGATGGATGTAATTCAGGTAGCCGACCAGATCGGCCCCGGACGTGGCGCCCTCGACAGCGGCCATGTCGAAGCGGCGCTCGGGATTGCTCTGCCCCGCAATCCACTGCCACATGAGTTGTGGCGCATTGGCCTCGAACAGGCGCTCGGCAGCGAGGGTGGAGGCTTTCAAGTCAGGCCGCGGTTTGCAGTGGCGCCCACACACTAATGCGGTGGTGCAACGCGGCGGCGTCGGGCTCGCTCAGAAGCTGTTCGCGCAGATCGGTGTCGGACAGCATCTCGGCGATGGTGGACAGCAGCTCCAGGTGCTTGGCCGTGGCGCTTTCAGGCACCAGCAATACCACCAGCAGCGACACCGGCTGATTGTCCGGCGCCTCGAAGGCGATGGGCTGACGCAGGCGGATGACTGCCGCGCTGGGTTGCTTCAGACCCTTGATGCGCCCGTGTGGAATGGCCACCCCCTGCCCCAGGCCTGTGGAGCCCAAGCGTTCGCGGGCGAACAGATTATCGGTAATGAGCGCCCGGTTGAGACCGAGGCTGTTTTCAAACAGCAGTCCGGCATATTCGAACGCGCGCTTCTTGCTGCTGACGTCGACATCGAGCTGCACATGCGCCGGCGGCAATATCTGGGCAATGCGGTTCATGGGATCACGCTTGGGCCAAAGAGGACAGCGAGTGTAAACGTGTTTTGCTGCAGTTCAGCGCCGCCACGAATCTGGCCCTGCCTTGGGAGGCTCAGATCCGCGGCAACCGCAACAGTAGAACGACGCGTATCAACTCGCGAGATGTTTGCCCGCCGTGGCCTGATGGTCACGCAGACGATTCTTATGTTCCACCACTTGTCGATCGAGTTTATCCACCAACGTGTCGATTGCCGCGTAGAGGTCTTCGTGCTGACTTTCCGCAAAAATCGATTTGCCCTTGACCAACAGATTGCATTCCGCGTGCTGGCGTTTTTCCTTTTCTTTGAGTTTTTCCACACTGAGTAGCACGTTGACATTCACCACTTGGTCGAAATGTCGCACCACGCGATCGAGTTTGGTTTCGACGTAGGTGCGCAGGGAGGGGGTGACATCCAAATGGTGGCCGCTGATGGTCAGATTCATTGTGAGGCTCCTGATTTCGGAAAGGAAGGAAACAGCAGGGCGGGAGATGCCTTGCTGGCAAGCTGTGGTGTGGTGAGGCCTCCTCTGTCGTTGCGGATCTGGCTGTGCCGATCGCGCGTGTTGTGGTGGTTCTGTCAGATTCAGTGTGCTACCGCCCCCCGGCAAAATCAAGCCTTGTCTTGGCAAGGCCGCCGGATTTTTGATGCCATCCGGAAAAAGCGTGCAATGGTTCACACTTCAGCAGGGGCGAAAATATCCTGCCTACCTTGCAGCGGGAGTTGTCGAAGGGGCCAAGCTGTCAAGACGGCGTGTGCGGCAAGCTTGCGGGTCAAACGGCCGGATTGAAGTCGTGGCCCTGGATTCTTTCACTATGACCGCGAACACATCGGGCTTGACCGTTCAGGCCATATTGCCTACGGTCACCGTGCCGCCCCGCGGCGGACCTTCAGTGGGCCACGGATTTTGAAAACAGATGGATGACCAGTACTCCGGCGAGAATCAGCCCCAGACCGACGAGCGCCGGCAGGTCGAGCGACTGGTGATAGACCAAGTAGCCGATCAGGGTGATGAGCACGATGCCCACGCCCGACCACACCGCGTAGGAAATGCTCATGGGAATGGCCTGCATGGTGCGCGAGAGCAGATAGAACGCCAGCGCATACGCCACTACCACGACGGCCGAGGGCGCAAGCCGGCTGAAGCCTTGCGTGGCCTTGAGCGCGGTGGTGCCGATTACCTCGGCCAAAATCGCGCCGAACAAGAGGATCCAGGATTGCATGCCGCCAGCATAACGGGCGGTCAGTTCGGTTCGTGCAGCAGCGTTGTTCGGTCAGCCGCATGCGCAAGCCCACCCCGCGCAACATGGACACTCTGGATGCCGATCCGGCCCAGCCGCATGGTCATGATCGATTTTTGTGAACAAAGTCAGATCACGGCGCGGCGCAAAAGTGCATATTCACTGGCTTGGTGCTGATATTGGCAGCGGCGGGTCACCGCCCGACTTCTGCTACCTGGTTGCGCCCCAGGTGTTTTGCGCGGTAGAGCGCGGCATCGGCGGCGTTGATCCAGTTGCGCAGGTCGGCATGCCGCGGTTGCGCCATGGCCAGGCCGATGCTGCTGGTCAGACGCAGTTGTGGTGCGCTGGCAAAGCGCAGCTGTTCAATCTGCGCACGAATGGCCTCGCCGATGCTTTGAGCGACGGCAATGTCAGCCTCCGCCACCACGGCGAACTCGTCACCGCCGTAACGCCCGGCGTTGTCTTCATGACGCACGCTGGCAAGAATGACCTTGCCAACTGCGCTGATGACTTCATCACCCACTGTATGACCGCAGGTGTCGTTGATGGTCTTGAAATGGTCGATGTCGATGAGCATAAGATAGGCGGGCTGGCTCCGCGTGTGGAAGGTCTGCAGGACCGTCGCCGCCCTGTCCTGCCAATGCTCCCGAGCTTGCAGACCGGTCTGTGTGTCAAGACGGCGCAACTCGTCCAGTTGCCAGTTTTGATGGTTGATGGCGTGCATGTGGCGAGCGCCCCGATACGCGTTGAACCAGGTGTATGCAAAAACCAAGGGCAAGGTGCACAGCACACCGATGGTCGAGCTTTCTAGGTGGGGTGCTGGCCGCAACGCCAGGTCCAGTACCGTGGCGGCGGCGAGTAGACCGAGCAGAGAGTGCAACCACAGACGTTTATAGAGGGTGTAGCCCTTGTCGAAGGTGGTAATGATGCTGATGAGCGCA
>JBAUTC010000168.1:0-2259 GCA_049582025.1 Thiomonas sp. | reverse complement strand
ACCGACGCCATGGTGAGATCCAAGCCCAGCGCATGTTCGGCCCACTTGAGGACGATGAATTGCAGCGTGGCCCCCGCCCCCCAGAACAGCGTGGTGACCGCCAGCGAAATCTGCCCGAGCTTGTCGGTCCACAGCACCTTGGTGCAATGCGCGAAGTCCACGAGCAGGGCGATCAGCCGGGTCTTCTGCCTTTCGTAACGCGCACCGGTGTCGGGAATTCGCAGATTGCACAGCGCGGCGACCAGATACACCAGGGTGATGACCAGGATGGCCGCCTTGGGCGTTGAATCGATACCCAGCGGGGCAAGCCCCGGCAGGGCCAGCAAGAAATCCGAGGCAGCTTGGCTCACCAGAAATCCGCCCAGTACGGTGCCCATAATGATGGAGCTGACCGTCGTGCCCTCGATCCAGCCATTGGCCGCGACCAGTTGCTGCGGCGGCAGAAGTTCGGTGAGGATGCCGTATTTGGCCGGCGAATACGCCGCCGCGCCTAGCCCCACCACGCCGTAGGCCAACAGCGGGTGCACCGAAAACAGCATCAGCACCAGCCCCGCCACCTTCACCAGATTGGTGATGAACATGACCTTCCATTTCAAAATGGCATCGGCAAACGCGCCCACGAAGGGCGCCAGCACCACATACGAAATGGTGAAAAAGAACTTGAGCAGCGGGGTCATCCAGTCGGGCGACTGCATCTGCACCAGCAGCGCGATGGCAGCGATGAGCAATGCGTTATCGGCCAGCGAGGAAAAAAACTGCGCCGCCATGATCCAGTAAAAGCCTTTTTTCATCGAGTGGCTGCCCGCGCTGCGGGGCCCTGTGTCTGGTCGTGGGGCGGAAATGGAGAAGGCATGAGGGGGATCGACCGGCGGCTTGTCTCGGACCGCACCGGCTGGCGCGGTTTATAGCACAGGGCTTTTGCGACAATGATCGGCAGTCGTCAATCACAGAGCGCCACACCACACCGGCCCATCTTCGCAGGAACCTTCATGCCACGCCCGATCTCCGCCGTCATCCACACGACCGCACTCTCCCACAACCTGGCCCGCGTACGTCAGGCTGCACCCTCGAGCAAGGTCTGGGCCGTGGTCAAGGCCAATGCCTACGGCCATGGCATCGCCCGCGCCTATGGCGCGCTGCGCGCGGCGGACGGCTTCGCCCTGCTCGACCTGGCCGAGGCCGAGAAAGTGCGCGCGCTGGGATGGGTCGGTCCCATCCTGCTGCTCGAAGGCTGCTTCGCGCCGGAAGATCTGGCGCTGTGCGAGCGTCTCAACCTCTGGCATGTGGTGCATTGCCGCGAGCAGATCGACTGGCTGGCGGCACACCGCGGCAGCCGCACGCATCGCGTCTTTCTCAAAGTGAACACGGGCATGAACCGCGTCGGATTCGCTCCCGAGGCTTACGCCGCTGCCTGGGCGCGGCTCAACGCACTGCCGCAGGTTGGTGAAATCACCCACATGACCCACTTCGCCCGTGCCGACGAGCCCGACGGCGTGGCCGACGCGCTGGCTCGTTTCGAGCGCGGCGTGGGCCAGCTGCCGGGTGAGCGCAGCCTGGCCAACTCCGCCGCGGTGCTGATGCACGGTGCCGACCCGCGCCTGACAGCTGACTGGGTGCGCCCGGGCATCCTGCTGTACGGCAGCTCCCCCACCGGGCAGAACCCCGACGCTGCGCACTGGGACCTGCAGCCCGCGATGAGCCTGCGCAGCGAACTCATTGACATCCAGACCATCGCAGCCGGGGAGCGCGTGGGCTACGGCGGTCACTTCACCGCCGAACAGACCATGCGCATTGGCGTGGTGGCCTGCGGCTATGCCGACGGCTACCCGCGCGTCGCCCCCAGCGGCACGCCCGTCGTGGTGCAAGGCGTGCGCACCCGGCTGATCGGCCGGGTATCGATGGACATGGTCACCGTCGACCTGGAGCCGGTGTTCGCTGCGGGGAAGCGGCCTGTCGTTGGCAGTCCGGTGCTCCTGTGGGGACAGGACGCGCAGGCCGAACTGTGCATCGACGATGTCGCCGCATCCGCAGGCACCCTGGGCTACGAGCTGATGTGCGCCCTGGCGCCGCGCGTGCCGGTGCGGGTGGAGTAACGCAAGGTGGCCAAACCGCAAACCGTTTACGTCTGCTCAGAATGCGGCGGCAAGTCCGCCAAGTGGCAGGGCCAGTGCCCGCATTGCCAAGCTTGGAACACCCTGGTGGAAACGGTGGAAAGCGCGGCCTCCGGCCCCCGCCCGGGCGCGCGCCATGGCGCGGCGG
>JBAUTC010000167.1:0-15621 GCA_049582025.1 Thiomonas sp. | reverse complement strand
GGCTATAATGCCGCCTCGCTGGACACACCGGCCAGCGAAGAATCGATGCGGGAATAGCTCAGTTGGTAGAGCGCAACCTTGCCAAGGTTGAGGTCGCGAGTTCGAGTCTCGTTTCCCGCTCCAAATTCTCATCAAAAAAGGGAAGCGATGCTTCCCTTTTTTATGCCCGGCGCGGTGCGCTCCCAGTTCACTGCAAGTGATCCGGGCCAGCCGCAGCAAGCCGCGGCGGTTTTGCGTACGATCTATCCCTTGTCACGCACAAGCCAGTCACCCGGCGGGGTGGCAGAGTGGTTATGCAGCGGCCTGCAAAGCCGTCTATGCCGGTTCGATTCCGACCCCCGCCTCCATTGTTTTCTAGCGCGCTGCTGCTTGCCCGGATGGCGAAATTGGTAGACGCAGCGGACTTAAAATCCGCCGACCCTAAACAGGTCATACGGGTTCGATTCCCGTTCTGGGCACCACTTCCAGCTGACGGCCGTGATCTTTAGGCTTCGAGAAGCCTGGGGGGCGCCGCAATAGAGCGACGGATGTGGCCCTTTGACGCCAGCTTGCATGCTTCGGTCGCAACGACCCGATAAGATGCAGCCATGCGAATTCTTCTAGCCAATGATGATGGGTATCTGGCCCCCGGCCTCGCCGCGCTCCATGAGGGCTTGCGCACCCACTGGGATGTGACCGTCATTGCCCCTGAACAGAATGCCAGCGCCGCGTCAAACGCGCTCACGCTTAACCGCCCCTTGTCTGTTTACACCGCGAGCAATGGCTTTCGCTATGTGAACGGCACGCCATCCGATTGCGTCCACATCGCTCTCACCGGTCTGCTCGACTTTCGTCCCGATCTGGTCGTCAGCGGAGTCAACAATGGCGCCAATCTGGGGGACGACACGATCTACTCTGGCACCGTGGCTGCGGCGACGGAGGGGTATTTGTTCGGAATCCCCTCGCTGGCCATCTCCTTGGTTGAAAAGGGCTGGGATCACCTGGATACGGCGGTTGCCGTTGCCGTGAAGTTGGTGGCCAAACTGGTGGATGACATGCCGCAGCAAGCCCAGTTGCTCAATTTGAATGTTCCCAATCGGCCTTTGAATGAACTCGGTGGGGTGCGCGTGACGCGTCTCGGCAAGCGCCATCCCAGTCAGCCGGTCGTGGTGCAAAAAAATCCCTATGGCGACACGATTTACTGGATTGGTAGCGCGGGTGCCGCACTGGACAAGCAGCAGGGCACCGATTTTGATGCGATTGCGCAGGGCTGGGCCTCTGTGACGCCGCTTCAACTGGATTTGACTCACCACACACAGCTGGAGGCATGTGCCGCCCGCTTTGAAACTCGGGGCTGTGCGTGAATTCCAGCAGCAAATCGACGCAACGTTTTGTGCACTGGCCCGTGCGCGCGCAATCCAAGGAGGCGTCCGGGGTTTCGACGGTTGCGATGAAGCGGCCGAGCGACCCATTGACCGAGCATCAGAGGCATGCTCCCACGCGCACGTTTCCCGCATCGTCCCAAGGGCCGTCGCGTTGTTTGCCACGACAAGCCGGACTCGATTCCGAGGCGGTGCGTAAAGGCATGGTGGATAAATTGCGCCAGCTCGGCAGTTTCGACGAACGCGTTTTGCAGGCGTTGCAAGCTGTGCCGCGACATCATTTCGTCGAGCCCGGCTTGGCCGCACAGGCCTATCTCGACAACGCGCTGCCGATCGGTTTTGAGCAGACTATCTCCAAGCCCTCGGTCGTGGCGCGTGGACTCGACGCCGCGCTCAAGGCGTTGTCGTCGCGTCCCAATCTGGGCAAGGTGCTCGACATCGGGACCGGCTGCGGCTATGCCGCGGCGGTCACCGCGCGGCTTGCAGTCGACGTGTATAGCGTGGAGCGCATTCGCGCGCTGCATGATCTGGCCCGCAACAATTTGCGTGCCTTGCGCGTTCCCAATCTGCGCCTGATTCTCGGCGATGGCATGCAGGGTTGTGCGCAGGGCGCGCCATTTGATGTGATTTTGTCGGGTGCCGCTGCATTGACCGTTCCGCAAGCCTGGCTGGACCAGCTTGTGGTGGGCGGCGTACTGATCGCGCCAATCGGTGATCCGCAGCAACTCTTGCTTCACCGTAAACGATCTGCCACCACATTTGACGTCCGGCCACTGGAAGGCGCTAAATTCGTCCCTCTAAAATCCGGTCTGACCTGAATTGAATACCACCACTATGCGGTTTACTCTGCTCGTTCTGTCCCTGTCTGTCGCCTCGATATTGGCTGCGTGCACTTCGGTGTCGCTGACCCCGGTGCCGGTTGAGCAAAAGAGTTTCCAGAAAATCTCTCCCGTCTATGCGCCCGCAGCACCAGCAACGGTTGCCGCAGAGCCGGCGGGAATCGCCACGGCGGCCTCATCCTCCCTGGCGGGGCAGCCCGGCTATTACGCGGTGCAGCCAGGCGATACCTTGCGCCGCATCGCGCTGCAGTACGGCACAAGCTGGCAGGACCTTGCGCAATGGAACGATCTGGGCGACCCGAATGTGATCGAAGTTGGTCAGGTGTTGCGCGTCGTGCCACCAGCGGCTGGAACACCTGCGTCCGTGACCGCGCCGTTGCCCAATGACAGTGCGGCGCAGAGTTTTGCCGTGACGCCGTTGGCGCCCGCTGTTCCTGCGAAGCCCAGTACCGGGACGGCGATTGCTCCGCCGGTCAAGCCGGCAGCTGCAGTCAGATCAACACCTCCTGTGGAAGTGACTCCTGCTCCGACGGGACCGGCCGTGATTGACCGCAATCTGGCCATGGCCACGCACGACGGCATAGCCTGGTCCTGGCCAGCGAGCGGAAAAGTCATTCAGGCATTTAACGGGACGACGAGTAAGGGCATCGATATCGCCGGAACGCTGGGTGATCCAGTCTATGCCGCCGCCGGGGGGCGCGTGGTGTATGCAGGGTCGGAGCTGCGCGGCTTTGGCAAGCTCATCATCGTCAAGCACAGCGATAGCTACATCAGTGTCTATGCGCACAACAACGCGATGCTGGTCAAAGAGGGGCAGGCGGTGAAGCGCGGACAGAAAATTGCCGAGATGGGCTCGACCGACGCACCCCGCGTTGAGCTGCATTTCGAGATCCGTTTGCGAGGCAAATCCATCGACCCGGTTGTGCTGTTGCCGAAATTACCTTGATCCACCCGCATGACGCGCGCGCGCAAGCCTGACTCCTCCCTTCCAGCCGCCGAGGACGTGCGCGCTGCTGCATCCAGTCACTCGGCTGGACCGATGGCATCGCGCGTCGCGAACGAGGTGCGTGCCGAGTCGCAGGCACCTCCTCCAGTGGCTCGTGCGCGGCCTGCTCTGGCTCCCGATGGGCTGCCTTGCCCGCCCGCATCGCTTGCCGCGATCGACGATGAATCGGGGGTCAGCGCCCTGCAGTCCTACTTGAACCATATCCGCGCCAAGCCGCTTTTCACTCCGGAGCAGGAGTTTGACATGGCGACCCGTGCCCGAGCGGGTGAGTTCACGGCACGGCAGGCGATGGTCGAGCACAACTTGCGCCTGGTTGTCAGTATTGCCAAAGCCTATGTCGGGCGCGGCAGCGCGCTCGGCGACTTGATCGAAGAGGGCAATCTCGGCTTGATTCACGCGATTGAGAAATTCGAGCCGGAGCGCGGATTTCGCTTCTCTACCTATGCAAGCTGGTGGATACGCCAAAGCATCGAGCGGGCCTTGATGCAGCAAGTTCGCACCATCCGCCTGCCGGTGCATGTCATTCGCGAGCTCAATCAAGTGCTGCGTGCGCGCAAGCACCTGGAGCAGGCCGCCGACTATCGCGGACAGACCTCGGTGGATGATGTTGCCGCCCTGCTTGATCGAAATCCGGAAGAGATTGCGGATTTGCTGGCGTTGGCCGAGCAGCCCACGTCGCTGGACGCAATGCGCGAATCGCCGATGGGGGAAAGCTACGCCGACCAGTTTGCCGACCAGAACGTGCAGACCATGGAAGACCAGACCCAGGCGCGCGAAGTTGAGGCGCTGGTGGACTCCTGGGTCGGAGCGCTTGCCGAGCGCGAGCGCGAGGTTATCGAGGCGCGCTTCGGATTGCATGGCCGCGATCTGGAAACCCTGGAATCGCTGGCCCAACGCCTTGGTCTCACGCGTGAACGGGTGCGCCAGATCCAGCAGGAGGCCTTGCTCAAACTGAAGGGACGGCTGGCGCGCAATGGCGTCGACAAAGGCACCTTACTTTGACGCGCTACGGCGTGCCGTATCCATGATCCGTACACCGATTGTCACGTTTGATATAGAAACCATTCCAGACCCTGTGGCGCTGCGCGCCGCAGATCTGGCGGATGCGGGGCTGGACGACCATGCCACCGTGCTCCAGGCGCAGGCCCGGCGTCTCGAAAAGACCGGCAGCGATTTTCTTCCCGTCCATTGCCAGCAGGTGCTGGTTATTTCCTGCACCTTTCGCAACCATGAAGGATTGAAAATCCACTCTTTTGTCGATCACGGTGGGCAGGAAGGCCAGGTGGTACAGAGCTTTTTCCGGGTGATCGAAAAACACATGCCGCAACTCGTGTCGTGGAATGGCGGCGGATTTGATCTTCCCGTGCTGCACTATCGAGGCCTGGTGCATGGCGTGATGGCGCCAAAATATTGGGATATGGGGGAAGATGAGCGCGAGATGAAGTGGAATAACTACATTTCGCGCTATCACACCCGGCATCTGGATCTGATGGATCTACTTGCGCTCTACCAGCCCCGTGCCAATGCACCCATGGACGTTCTGGCCAAACTGTGCGGCTTTCCTGGCAAGCTGGGTATGGATGGCAGCAAGGTCTATGAGGCCTGGCTTGCGGGGCAGACCGACGACATTCGGCGCTATTGCGAAACGGATGTCATGAACACCTACCTGCTGTATTGCCGCTACCAGCTGATGCGCGGCGGTTTGTCTGCCAGTGAATATGCCGAAGAAATCCAGCTTGCGCGCCACACCCTGAGCACCCTCGCGGCGCAAGAGCCACACTGGCAGGAATATCTGGCCGCCTGGCCGGAACAAGGGCCGGCAGAGTAAGCCCTGTGCAGGCGCTGCGGTGGCCTGTGCATCTGTTCCAATAGCCGCATGGAACAACGAGAACGACTGGAATGGCTGCAGATCGACAGCCTGGATCTTGAAGCGCGGGGCGTCGGGCGCAGTGAAAACGGCAAGGTAGTCTTCGTCGCGAACGCACTGCCAGGCGAGCGGGTTCAGGCCAGCATATCGCGCAGCAAGCGCAATTGGGAATCGGGTACTGCGGTGGCCTGGGCCACTGTGGCGAACAGCCGGGTGGCGCCCAAATGCCCGCATTTTGGGGTGTGCGGCGGCTGCAGCATGCAGCATGTCGATCCCGCAGCCCAGCTCGCTTTCAAACAGCGCATCCTTGAAGACGACTTCTGGCATCTGAGTCGCCTCAAGCCGCAGACCCTGCTGCGTCCGATTGCCGGACCGAGTTGGGGCTACCGTACCCGGGCGCGCTTTACCGTGCGTCTGGTCGTGAAAAAGGGCGGGATTCTGGTTGGATTCCACGAAAAAGGTTCCAGCTACGTGGCAGATATGCGGAGTTGCGCCATCGTGCCGTCGCACGTGTCGGATCTGTTGCTGCCCCTGCGCGAACTGGTCCAGAGCTTGTCGCGGCCCGATAGAGCGCCGCAAATCGAGTTGGCCATGGGGGACAGCGTGATCGCCCTGGTCTTACGGCATCTGGAGCCGCTGACCGATACCGATCGCCAGCGGCTGCGCGATTTTGGCGCCAAACACAGCGTGCAGTGGTGGCTGCAGGCGAAGGGGCCGGACTCCGTGGTGTTGCTCGATCATGACGCGCAGCAGCTGAGCTATGACCTGCCGGAATTCGGCATCACCATGCCGTTCCGCCCGACTGATTTCACCCAGGTGAATCCGCAGATCAACCGTGTCATGGTGGCGCGTGCGCTGCGACTGCTCAAGGCACGACCGACCGACAGGGTCATTGACTGGTTCTGCGGGCTTGGAAATTTCACGTTGCCTATTGCCACACAGGTGGGGAAAGTGCTCGGCGTCGAGGGGAGTGCAACGCTGGTGGCGCGTGCGCTGGACAACGCCATGCGGAATGATCTGCAAGACAAGGTGACGTTTACCGCGCGCAATCTGTTCGAGATGGATGCCGCTGATTTGCGCGCGTACGGCGAGGCAGACTTGTGGCTGGTGGATCCGCCGCGGGATGGCGCTTTGGCCTTGTGCAAGGCCTTGGTGGAAGCTGTGGGCGGAACTCTGTCGACAAGAGCGGACGTGCACGAAGCTGAGGATTTTCCGTCCAAGGACGACGAGGAACTTGCTCCGTTCACTCCCCCTCGGCGGATTGTCTATGTCTCGTGCAATCCAGCAACTTTGGCCCGTGATGCCGGTTTGTTGGTGCATCATGGCGGGTACACCTTGCGCGCGGCAGGGGTGATGAATATGTTTCCGCACACCGCACACGTGGAATCGATGGCGGTCTTTGAGCGAGACTGAGTTTGACCGCGCAGGCGCCATGAAAAACGCCCGCTTCTGCGGGCGTTTTTCATGGCGAAAGGCCAGTCGTCAACGACGTCCGCCGCCGCTGAAAAAGCTCAGGATGGCGAGAAGGTTCACGAACACGTTGTAGATGTCGAGGTAGATGGCCAGGGTGGCGGTGATGTAATTGGTTTCGCCGCCTTTGATCACTCGTTGCACGTCGATCAGCATGAAGGCCGAGAAGATCACGATGGCGACAACGGAGAAGGTCAGCATCAGCGCGGGCAGCTGCAGCCAGATGTTGGCGATGCCGGCCAGAATCAGCAGAATGACGCCGACGAACAGCATTTTGGACAGTCCGGACAGGTCGCGCTTGACCACATTGGCCAGTGTCGCCATGGCGCCGAAAATGACCGCCGTGCCGCCGAAGGCCAGCATGATGAGCTGCGGCCCGTTGCCCATTCCCAGCACGAAGCCAAGCATTTGCGACAGCATCACGCCCATGAAGAACGTGAACAGCAGCAGCAGGCCAACACCGGCGCTGGAGTTCTTGGTGCGTTCAATGCCGAACATCAGCCCGAAGGCGCCGACCAGAAAGACGATCATGGTCATGCCAGGGCTCTGCGCCATGGCCAGATTCAGGCCAGTCGCCATCCCGACCCACGCGCCGATGACCGTCGGAATGAGGGAGAGGGCCAGAAGCGAATAGGTCTGCCGCAGCACCTTGTTGCGCACAGACACTGCGCCTCCCGGGCGGGCGTAGACGGTGTAATCGCGTTGTTCGTTCATAAAGAGACTCCATTCCTGTAATGTGGAAGCTGATGTTCAGATTGGCAAAAGCTAAATACGTTCCACTGTTTACATTTCAATCCCGATGGGTTGAATTTGCAAGCAATGCGGGGCGGATTAAGTTTGGGTTCAGGCCGCTTGCGGGGCCGCGCCGTAAATCTCGTGCATGCGATGCAAAGCGCTGTCGAGCGTGAGACGATGGTTCTGTGGGCCGTGGACGGCGATTTTCGCTGATCCTAGGACATTGCCCAAGCGCGTGCAGTCTGCCAACCTCCAACCTTCGGACAGGCCGAACAGTAGCCCGGCGCGGAAGGCATCCCCACAGCCCGTCGGGTCGCACACCGCAGAGGCCGGTACGCTTGGAATATCGATTGCTGCGTCGCCCTCGCTCCAGATGCGGCAGCCCAGCTCGCCGCGCGTCACCACCAGTCCCCGCACTTGCGTGGCAATGTGATCCAGACTCCAACCCGTACGGTCGACCAACAGTTCCGCTTCGTAGTCGTTCACCGCGACCCAGCTGGCCTTGGCGATGAAGTCGCGCAGATCCGCGCCGTCGAACATGGGCATGCCCTGGCCGGGGTCGAAGATGAAGGGAATGCCCGCCGCTGCAAGCTGTGCGGCATGTTCGATCATGGCGGAGCGGCCATCGGGCGCGATGATCGCCAGATCCACGCCCGCGTCCAGAGGCACCGGCAGTTCATGCGCCCGGCCCATGGCGCCGGGGTGGAATGAGGTGATCTGGTTGTTGTCGCGGTCGGTGATGATGTGTGCCTGCGCGGTGTAGCTGTCCTGCAGCTGGCCGACATGCGTGCGCGGGATGTGCAGCGCGTCGAGCCGGTCGAGGTAGCTCTGGCCGTCCGCGCCCAGAGCGCCAAGAATAAGCGGCTCTCCACCCAGCAGCGCCAGGCTGTAGGCAATATTGCCGGCGCAGCCGCCAAACTCGCGCCGCATGGTGGGCACCAGAAAACTGATGTTGAGAATATGCACCTTGTCCGGCAGGATGTGCTCGGCAAAGCGGCCGTCGAAAGTGGTGATGGTGTCGAAAGCGAGCGAGCCGCAGATGAGGGTGGACATGGGATTCAGACTTCGTGCCGCAGGGCTGGGAAGAGGATGACGTCGCGGATGCTCGGTGCGTCGGTGAGGAGCATGACCAGACGGTCGATGCCGATGCCACAGCCGCCGGCTGGCGGCATGCCGTATTCCAGGGCACGGACATAGTCGGCGTCGAAATACATGGCTTCGTCGTCGCCGGCTTCCTTGGCCTGCACTTGCGATTGGAAACGCGCGGCCTGGTCTTCGGGGTCGTTGAGTTCCGAAAAGCCGTTGGCGATTTCGCGTCCAGTGATGAACAGTTCAAAGCGCTCGGTGGTGTTGGCGTCTGCATCGGAGGCGCGGGCCAGTGGCGAGACTTCCACTGGGTAGTCAACAATGAAGGTCGGCTCCCACAGCAGATGCTCGGCAACCTCTTCGAACAGGGCGAGTTGCAGCGCGCCCAGACCCATGCCCTTGAGCTTGTGCGGTGCGTGGTCAGCGTCAAGGCGGCGCAGTTCACCGCGCAGGAAACCGTCATCCGCCAACTGGGCATCGGTGTAATCTGGCGCATGTTTCTGGATGGCTTGCTGCAGGGTGAGTCGCGCAAACGGCGCCCCCAGATCGAGCGTGCGGCCCTGATGCGTGAGGAGGGTGGAGCCACAGGTCATTTGTGCCGTATTGCGGATCAGTGCTTCGGTGAAATCCATCTGGTCGCGGTAGGTCCACCAGGCGGCGTAAAACTCCATCATGGTGAACTCGGGGTTGTGTCGCGGGCTCAGGCCTTCATTGCGGAAATTGCGGTTGATCTCGAAGACCCGCTCGAAACCGCCCACCAGCAGCCGCTTGAGATACAACTCGGGCGCGATGCGCAGATACATCTGCTGATCGAGCGCGTTGTGGTGGGTGGCGAAAGGCTTGGCCGCCGCACCGCCCGGAATCGGGTGGAGCATGGGCGTTTCCACTTCCATGAAGCCGGCAGCCAGCATCTCGGTGCGCAGCGCCGCAATGGCTTTGCTGCGCAGGGCGAAGCGCTCGCGCGATTCCGGGGTGACGATCAGGTCGACGTAGCGCTGGCGGTAGCGGGTTTCCACGTCTTCAAGGCCGTGAAACTTGTCGGGCAGGGGACGCAGGGACTTGACCAGCAGCCGCACTTGGTCCGCCTTGATCGTCAGCTCGCCAGTACGAGTTTTGAACAGCACGCCCTCGCAGCCGATCCAGTCGCCGAGGTCGTAGTGCTTGAACGCGGCATGGGTGTCCTCACCGGTGACGTCGTTGGACACATGGATCTGGATGCGCCCCGTCCCGTCCTGCAGGGTGGCGAAGCTCGCCTTGCCCATCACGCGTTTGAGCATCATGCGCCCTGCCACGCGCACCCGCACGCCTGCTGCCTCCAGGGCTTCGGGTTCGTCGCCGCCGTGCTGCGCCAGCAGGCTGGCCGCCTGATGCGTCGGTTTGAAATCGTTTGGGAACGCAGGGGTAGCGCTGCGCAGCGCTGTGAGTTTGGCGCGGCGCTCCGCGATCAGATGGCTGTCGTCAGAGACTGGTGGATGGGGGGCGTCGGTATTCATGCAGAAAAGAGAGGCAGAGAGTCGGGACTGGCCGCAGTGGTGATAGGCGCGGGCAGGTGTGTGGTGCAGGTTCCGCACTGTATTGCGGAGGGCCACCCCTTTAAGGTCCGACGATTTTAGCCGCGCGCTCAGCGCAGGAAGGTTCCTAGCCAGAGTCCGAGCCAGAACAGGCTGATGATGCATGTCTGAACCGCGGCATTGGCCGCGCCAAACTTCCACTGCGCCCCGGCGAACCCTGCAACCACCTTGCTGACTGCATTGGTTGAGAGCGCCACACCGATAGCCAGCAAGGCCTGCCAAGGGGTAAAGGCACCGCTGGCTGCGAATTGTGCTGCGGATGCAGACGCGGCATGGGCATCTGCAAAACCCGCCAGACCTGTGGCCACAATGGCTCCGCTTCCACCCAAGTAGCCGCGCACGATTTCGGCAAGAAGCAGTACACCGGCCAGAACGGCGGCAAACAGCATGGCATACAGCGGCTGGAAGGGCGGCCGCGCTGCAAGCTGTTGCGCGTCTGCTGCTGAACGGAAATGTGTGGCCTGCTTCATACGCCACATCGCGCCGACTGCCAGTAGCGCGCCCGTGCCGTAAAGCCCGGCCGCCGGCATCAGGCCGCGGAGCAAAGCAGGCTCTATCAACGCAACCAAGGCGCTCAGCTCAAATACGGTGGCCATATTCGACAGCAAGGCGGCACGCAGGCAATCCGCCTGCAAGGCAGAATCCAGCCGCGCGCGCTGCGCCATGCTGGCGATCGTGGCTGTGCTGGACACAAAGCCACCCGCCAGCCCGGATAGCGCCAGTCCACGCTGGCTGCCGAGCACGCGCATGGCAATATGCCCGAGCGATTGAATCACCATGACCAGAACTGCCAGTAGCCAGAGCGTGCGGAGATTCAGTCCGGCGAGCCAAGGGATGGGTTGATCTGGCAACAGCGGCAAGACGACGAGGGCCGCTGCTGCAAGGAGCAGGCCCGACTCCATTTCCTGTGCGTTGAGCACATTGCGCACAAATCCATGCAACACGGTTTTTGCGGCCAATATGCCCGCCACGATGACCGCCAACCCGGCAGCCCATCCAGGGGACTGCTGCGCCAGCGCTCCAATCAGAACCGTCAGCAGCAGCGCGAACTCCGTTGTCAACCCAGGATCATCTTTACGGGTCTGCACGTACCCTGAATATGTCAACAGCGCAAAAGCTGCAAGCACGACGGCCAGCGGCTCTGGCCCCAATACAGCGGCGGTTGCACCAGAAAGTGAGGCCAGAACGAAACTGCGCATGCCGGCGGGAGACTCGGGCGGCTGGCGACGCTCGCGCTCCATGCCAATGAGCAGACCTGCCCCAAGGGCGGCTATCCATGGAAGGATGGTCGGATCGGCCATGCGGTGCTGGCTCCGAATCAAGGCGCAGGGCACGCGCCCGAGAAGTCACTTTCTTCGAGTCGCAGCCTGCCGGATTTCGCCAAAACGAGATCTCTCGCATTTTTAAAGATCGGCATGGGCGCGCAAATACGCAGTCTTCCGGCAGAAAAAGCGCCTCCCGGCTGTTCCGCAAAACCTAAGGAAGTGAAAATCACGCTCTTTGTGAGTGGTGCGTTGGCCGTCACGATGAGATCAGCGTGGGCGCCGTGCCCCGTATAGATGGGCTTTTCTTCTCCGTCCAGGATTCCATTGCGGTTGTAATCGATGAACACAATCCACCCCTTGGACCAATCCCAGTTTGCGCGCCCGTGGCAAGCGCCAGATTGGCCTGCGCACAAACTGACCGGGCGTTGCGATTGGATCGCAGTTTGCCGCGCAAGATGAAAAGCCGAGATGAGAGAGTTGGTTGTCGTGGAGAGATGCTGCTGCAGGATCCATCCGCGCAGGCTGGGCGCAGCTAGACCGATGACAATCGCTGTCATGAGCAGAACGATCATAAGTTCAACCAAAGTGAGTCCTGCCTCTCCAAGAAGAGACCGTCGTCTGCCTGAAGCATTGCGGGTGTTCGACTGAATTGTGGTCATGGCAAAAATCCACTCGATTGTGACTTTTTATGCCAGAACAGACGTCGACTATTTGATTTTTATTAATGTAATGCAGGTGTTGCACTCTACCCCCAAGGGGGGCCTTAACTGGCTCGACTGACCGCTCGAACTGCATCACCAGCACTTGGTGGCTCCATCACTACCTGTGGCACCTTTGGTCCCGGCCTGATCGATGCTGAGAGCGCCGCAAGCTGTATCACGGCTGAGCTGTGCGCCAATCGGCGTCGCCGTCACTGTGTAGGTATTGTTTGGTTTTGGTGCCGGTGCAATGACTGTAAAGACGTAATCGGCGCCCGAGTTTTGTGGCCCTGCACAGTCGAGAGTCAATGCAGGGGCGTTGCCGACGACAGGGTTAGCAGTTGCCATCGTGTCCTGGTCATAGCGGAGATTTGCCGTATAAAAACGTTCCATATAGCTTGCGTATTGCGAAACACAACCCTCCGCTGCCGCGCGCTTTGTTTTGACGACGCTACTGATATAAGAGGGATAAGCAACCGCTGCAATGATAGCGATGATGGCTACGACGATCATTAATTCAATCAAAGAAAACCCGGAAATGTTGTGATTCCAGTCGTCAGCTTGGTTTTGCTTGGTTTTCATAGTCGTTCAGTGTCATGCAGATGGAATGTGCGAAGGCGAGCGTTCAGTTGCTCAATTCGCGCCAGGAAACGCGTCCAGCGCTTGCGCCCGGTGCTGTTATAGGACCAAGAGTGACGGGCGAGCCACTCATATTATTAAATTGCAGGCCAATCTTGCCATTTTTATCATAGCTACCCGTTACTCCGGCGGCTGGGCCGACTGAATACACCATGCCATTGAATGGAACTATTTTATTTTTATTATTGATGGTGACTGATGTCGAGCCAAGACCAATATCCGAGGTGAAATTTCCACCAGTAAATGGATCGACAAGCATGACAGCGCCAGAGGGTACTGTGTTACACGGGTCACTGACTTTTGGAATCATGGTCGTGACAAGAGCCAAGCCACCAATGAATTGGGTTCTGTTGATTACGCGCTCGCCCGCTTGCGTGGACAGGTCCAAGTACCACCCCAACTTGCCACTCATATCACCAACGCTTGCTTGGCTCGTTGCACGAAGAAAATTCCCGTTGCTAGCACTCACTTCAGCAAGAATCGTGCGTGCGGTGAGATTCGCGCGCGTGCTGCTTGCTGTGACCACCGCCGGCAGCGGCGTTGTGGTGGCATTTGTTGCGACACGCAGGCCATACCAAGTTTGCACTTGAGTGGACGAAACGTCAGCGTTCGATAGGTAGCGGCCCGTACCGAAGTACGCCCACGTACTTGATGTTTTGCTGTCGTAATCCAACGAAACCAAGGATGTGATGGGCTGCACGGCGCCATTGGCATCCTTCGCTTGAAAGATCTTCGTCACAGTCCCTGTTGGAGAAGATAGATCGAAAGACCAAACATTCCCGTTGAGGTCGCCCGCATACGCTTGGGTCGAAATGCCCGTCTTGAAATCGGGTTGTGCCAGACCGGGCTCGGCCAAGCCATCGTTTGACGCGCCGGTGGTGGCGCGAACATTCAGGGAGCCAGTCGCCAGATCGAATTGCAGGAGGGCGGGTTTATTCGCTGTGCTGTTGTAGCCATTGCCAATGAAGACGGCCCACTGGTTGCTCGCCCCCACTTTAATCTGGCCAATCACAGGCGCACCTGTCATTTGACCGATATAGCTGCTGCACCCGCTGGTGATGAGACCTGTGCATGCACCGGCATCACCAGCCGAGCGCTCCCAGAGAATATTGTTCGCAGTCGTCGTCGAACTTTCAAAGTTGGCGGGGTTGGTAATGTCCATGGCATAGACGGTCTTGGCTGGGCCACGCCCTGTTGTGCCAATCAGAATTGTGCGCCAGATCAAGCCATTTCCATCCCCGGTATCCAGATAAACACTTTGCGTGGTGATACGGCCATCGTTGAAATACTGATGGGGGACAGCCTGGGCGCCTGTTACACCATTAACAATACCATACTGCGGGTTTGCCAGATTGGTGATGCCGCTTGGGCTGTTCGCCACCTGCGCGAGCACACCGGCTGGCATATAAGCAAAAATTTCTTGCCCCGCGGGTTTATTGGCATCTAGGATATTGTTTGTCGTGCCTTGTTTGACGCGGAACGCGTGAAGCATGCCGTCGTTGGCCGCGACATAAACCAAAGGGGTTCGGTTGGTCTTTGCTGCCACAAAGGCAGCGTAGGTTGATGCACCCGGAAATGTGGCATTGACAAACAATGTTTTATCAGGCGCGGCGACATACACCGGTGTGGAGGAAATGACATCCCCAAGAACAGCTTTCCGCTGACGCAAATTCGTGTCGGAATTATCTCCGCGCAGGTAATTCAGCATGGCCGCACGGGTTGTGCTTTGCTTGACGCTACTGACATAGTAGTCAAGACCGTTTAGCTCTGGAGAGTCCAGTGCGGGAAGAGTATTTCCGATTCCCAGAATGAATTGGACTGGCGATTGCGTGTTAGTTGTGCTTGCTGCGCGATTAACCGTCCAAATATTGCGATTAGCCGCGCTTGGAAAAACAGAATTGGCGGACCAGGCTTGAGAATAAGTCTGAGTGGCGTCACTCCAGGTGTCCGCAGTCAAGGAGCCAGTCCATTGCCCGGTGTAATAAGACGCGATAAAGCGATAAACAGAATCAGCTGATGCCGTAGTACTGGATGCGGAAAGCGTGATGGCATTTCCTGCACCTTTGCGGTCCTGAATCTGGGCGAGAGCAGATTTTATGCCGTTAACAAAGTCGGCCGGGTTTTTTGCAGAAAAGAAATCGCCATGGCCATTGACCGCGGCGTGCATGAGGTCAGTGATATTGTTGATGCTGTTAGATGCGGGGCTTGGCCAACTGATACTGGTCACTCCAGAAGGTGGAGAACCTGTACGAGACCAATCGAATATTTGGGTTTGGGTGAGCGTGTTTGGTGTAATGCCGGCTGGCGTGTATCCCAAACCCATGGTGAATGTGGTCATGTGCTGCCAATAAGCAGGATCGCTGGGCGTTGAAGGTACTTCGTTATTGATCGTTGGCTGAAGATCTGTGACCCAATATTGCATGGCAACGTCAGCTAGCGTGTTGCTTTGACCATCAGAGAAAGGTGCAATGGGCTGGTACTGATAGTTTGACGGCGTTGTAATGGCTGTTTGTGTAGAACCATCCACATTTCCTACCGATGATGGGGTGCCGCCATTCCAAAAGCCATCCGTTGTCAAAATAGTATAAGATGGCCGACAGGCATATTCGGATTTATCTGTATTGCTTGTTTGCCATGGCTGAGGTGTTTGATAGTATTTCCCAACCGCTTGCAGTGAGAGGCGCAGTGGTGTGCTGTTCCCAGGGGTGACGTTCTGTGTAATCCATGTCCAGAAATCTGCTTTTTGTGTTCCGGAGCTTCCATTGCCAAACGGTTCTACATTGGCGATGATTTTTGAATTTTTTGTTGTGTAGGTGAGGTTATCTTTAATCCATTGTGCACCGCTGCCATTGATGGAACTAAAGCCAACACGAAAGCCTGGGTCTAAAGTTGAAAACGCCAAGGTTAGGCCCGTTTTTGCCATCAAAATTCTGGTTCTATAATAAGAAAACCAGTTGGCTACATTATTTTGTTGTGTGCTATCTGTTGTGCAATTTGAGCTAAATCCTGAGCAACTCTGGCCTATGTATTTTTCTACGCTAGTTGTTGGGTCATCATAGGCAAATACACAATTGTATCCTATGT
>JBAUTC010000166.1:0-2641 GCA_049582025.1 Thiomonas sp. | reverse complement strand
TCCAGGCCACGCAGCCTGGGTTCCAGCCACTTGGGCCGCGCGGCGAGCATCATCGCCACGCTCATCGCGCCGATGGCGATAATGCCGCTGTATTGCATGAACACATTGCGGAACGCGAAGTAGCCGAACGGCTGCGGCACCAATGTATCGGCCAGCAGCCAGAGCGCCGTCAGCAGCAGCAACAGCGCGGGAAAGATGATTTTGATGGCTCGCATGATGGGTTCCTGTGCGATGCGCGGCCGCAGATGCGGTGTCCTCGCTTCCCCCGTATTGTGCGGGCCGACGTGGGACACTGAATTGCTGCTTTGTGAAGCAATGTTGCGCAGCAGCAGCGCGGTCTCAGCCCCGCGCGTCGCTGAATGCGTTACCACTCGCCGTACGCGAGGCGAAAACCCATGCCGGCGTAGCGCCGAAGCGCCGTCTCCAATGCAGGTCAGACCGCAAAGGCGGCGCCTTCGACGGCCTGCGGCGCGTTGGCGTCGTCCGCCTGCGCGGTCATGCAGTCTGGGCGGCCAGAAGGGGACCCACAACGTTCACCATGGCCAGGCCGAGGGTGCGATGCTCCGGTGCATCGAGGTGAACCCCGTCCACGATGCTCGAAGCGACCACCGTGCCGGCATCGAAATAGTGGCAGGCGAGCTCGGCGCAAAGCGTGCGGTAGGCGTCGGCCAGTCCCACGCATTTGTGCTCACCGCCAGCGAACTTGGGCGCAATGGGTCCGGCCGGCGTGCCGAAGGGCGGCGGCGCGACCACAAGGATGTCGGGCACAGGCATGCCCGGCTCGATGGGCGCGGTGCGGATGGCGCCAATCAGCGCCGCGATGCCCTGTGCCGCATGCCAAGCGTTGTGCGGGTGCATGGACTGGAAGTCGTTGGTGCCGAGCATCAGCACGACCAGCGCCAGCGGGGAGTGAATCTCCATGCGCTGCGCCAGCCCCTCGATGCCCTTGCGGCCCGGCTTGAACGGGTCGTCCCACACCGTGCGGCGGCCGTTGAGGCAGTCCTCGGCCACGCGCACCCGCGTTCCTTCCGCGCACAGCCCGAGTTCCATCACGCCCGGCCAGCGCTCATCGAAGGCCAGACGCTTGCGGGTGCCGGGCACGAGGCCCCAGGAGAGCGAATCGGCGTAGACGAGGATGTGTTGCATGGCGTATGGCGTGTTGTGATTCAGGCGCCGAACCGCACGTCTGCGGCCGGAATGAGGGTGACGCGCGGCCCGAAACTCTGCATATTGCGCAGGGTGGCGTTGTGATGGGCGGAAATCTGCGCGGCGGTGAGCACGCCGTTGTCCACGGTGGAATGTCCGTCCGACACCAGCGTCACCGGGTAGCCCAGCGCCAGCGCGCGGCGCACCGTGGTGTCCACGCAGTAGTCGCTCTGCAGACCGCAGATCACCAGACGGTCGATGCCGCGATCGGTCAGCAGCGCATGCAGACCGGTGCGAAGGAAGGAGTCAGGCGTGGTCTTGCGCACGCATTGCACATCGGCGGGCGCGGCCAGCCGATGATCGAGCGCCCAGGCGACCGAGCCGTGACGCAGCGCCCCATCGGCCTCCTCATGCTGCACGAAGATCACTGGCACCCCGGCCTGCGTGGCGGCCTCCACGAGGTGGTTGATGCGTCCAATCAGCGCGGGGGCGCCGAAGGCTTCCTGCTCTCCGGAGCAAAGCCCGTGCTGCATGTCGATGACCAGGAGCGCTTGTGGCATGGCAAACTGGGTGATGGCGAGCGAAGCGTCAGCTTAGCGCGGGCGTCGGAACCGCGCGTGGAGGGCAAACAGCCAGACCATCAGTCCGGCCAGCAGGACGATCGTGCCGGTGCCGGTCGCGTCCACGTCCATCACCGGCGGATGGCGCAGATTGGCCTGCGCCACCTGCGCATGTACGAAGGCCAGGAACACCGCCACTCCCGCTGCGAACAACAGGCCGTGCGGTCGCAGAAAGGCCAGGGTCGCTTCCCGTCGCTCGGGTGCCAGCCAGTAGTCGCGGTGCGGCAGGTTGATGCGGTTGCTGCCGCGGCGCAGCAGCACGACGGGCAGATAGGCCACCAGCAGCGGCGGAGCAGTCACCACTGCCAGCGCTACCCAGCGGTAGGCCTTGCGCGGCATGAAGCCGTTCGCCTGCCCGGTCAAGATGAAATGCGTGGCGGCCACCGGCGGCAGCTCTGCGGACGTGCGCCAGACGAAGGCAGCCAGTACGGCGAGCAGCGCAAAAAACAGCAGGGACGGCAGGCGAATCGGCATGAGTCGGTGTGGTGCTGGCGCGGAGGGCTGCCAGATGCACGCCTACCCTGGCGCGCCCTGCCGCAACGCGTTCACCTTGTCGCGTTTGCCCGCTGCTCCGATATGTAGAAATCGGAGCGATCATAGACGGCAAAGCTGGCCTTCTCCATCATGCTGGCAGCTGATGGCAGGCGACGCACAGCTTGTTGCCCTCGGTATCGCGAAAGTAGGCGCCGTAGTAGTGTGCGTGATACTGCGGACGCAGCCCCGGGGGGCCTTCGCACCGGCCGCCGTGTGCCAGCGCCACGCTGTAGGCGGCATCGACGACCTCCCGGCTGGCGGCCTGGAACGCCACCATCGCGCCGTTGCCCGGAGCGTGGTGCTCGCCGTCGTACGGCAGCCCGATCAGAAAGTACGGACGC
>JBAUTC010000165.1:0-12087 GCA_049582025.1 Thiomonas sp. | reverse complement strand
CGTTGCGGGCCTCGCGTTGCTCGACCTGTCCGGCGACGATGGTGACCTTGCCGTCCGTCCCCAGCTTGCGCACCACGCTGTTCACATAGTCGGCCACGAAAATATTGCCCTGGGCGTCAAGCGCCATCCCGCGCGGATCGTGGAAACGCGCCTGGGCGAAGTCTCCAGCGCTGTACGTGCCGGGGCCGATGGCTCCCGCGAATACCTCCAGTGTGCCGCGAGCCTGGGCCCCGACGGGCGAAGCGGCCAAGGCAAAGGGCGGCATCAGGGGAAACAGGCCCGAAGAGAAAGCAAGCGCCCCGGCGGAATGAATGAACAGACGTCGCTGCATGGTGGTTCAGTTGAGTACGCCCGCGTCGATCGCACGGGTCTGGGCCAGTATCAGCGCAAGCTTATTCCAGCTGTCTCAACTCTGCAGCGTCGCTATGTACCGCGCCGATCCACCAGCGCCCGGGCGATCGTGCCCAGATCGACGTATTCCAGCTCGGCCCCGGCAGGCACGCCGCGCGCCAGGCGGGTGACACGCAGCCCCCGCGGGCGCAGGGTCTCGGCGATGACGTGGGCCGTAGCCTCGCCCTCGTTGGTGAAGTTGGTCGCGAGAATCACCTCTTCCACCGCGCCGTCGAGTGCACGGGCGATCAGGCGATCCAGCCCTATCTCCTTCGGCCCGAGGCCGTCGAGCGGGCTGATGCGCCCCATGAGCACGAAATAAAGGCCGCGGTAGGTGAGCGTCTGCTCCACGGCAGCGAGATCGGCCGGGCTTTCCACCACGCAGAGCTGGCGCACATCGCGTCGCGGATCGGCGCAGATGCTGCACACCGCATCCTCGGTGAGAGTGTTGCAGCGCGCGCAGCGTTGCACCGCACCCAAGGCCGCTTCGAGCGCGCGGGCGATGTGTTGCGCGGCCTCGCGGTCGTGTTCGAGCAGGTGGTAGGCCATGCGCGACGCCGACTTCGGCCCGACGCCCGGCAGATGCCGCAAGGCGTCGATCAGCGCGTCGAGCGCCGGGACATGGCCGGGTGCGACCTCATGCATCGAAAGCGTGCACCGTCAATCAGAACGGCAGCTTCATGCCTGGGGGCAACGGCATGCCCGCAGTGGCGGCGCCCATTTTTTCCTGCGAGGTAGCTTCGGCCTTGCGCACCGCGTCGTTGAACGCTGCGGTCACCAGGTCTTCCAGCATGTCGCGGTCTTCTGCCACCAGACTGGGGTCGATGGTCACACGCTTGACGCCAAATTTGCAGGTCATCACCACCTTCACCAAGCCCGCACCAGACTGGCCTTCGACTTCGATATTGGCCAGTTCATCCTGCGCGCGCTTGAGGTTGTCCTGCATCTGCTGGGCCTGCTTCATCAGGCCGGAGAGTTGTCCCTTGTTGAACATGGAGTGTCCTTCGATCAAGAAATGGAATCGCCGCGTGTGCGGCACTGCGGCATTGTCGGTCAGACGGGTGACGGCTGCGCCGACGGGGGCATGGGCTTGAGACTGCCCGGCACGATCTGCGCATCCAGATCCTGCATGAGCTGCTGCACCAGCGGGTCGCTGCGAATGGCGGTCTCGGCGTCGGCCTGCGCCTTGGCCTTGGCGCGTGCGTCACGCTGGGTCACGCTATCCGTCACCTCGCCGGTCTCGGTCCGCAGGCTGATGTCCTGCGCGAGCGCCAGGCGCACAGCGGCCTGCAGTTTGTCGAGTGAGCCGGCGCGGGTGAGTTGTTCATTGGGCACGCGCAACAGCCATTGCGCACCGTCCATCGCCACCAGTTCGCTCTGCTGCGCCAGTGCGCGCGGAAGACCTGCGGGAAGTTCGAGACGCTGGACCAGCGTGGGCCAGTCGGTGTCGGAAGTAATGTACAGAGCGGCCTTGATGTCGACAGCGGTCGCCGCGACTGGGGTGTCGATGACTGCCGGCTGCGGTGCCTGCGGCGGTGATGGCTCCGCTTGAGAGATATATGCCTCGGACGGCGGCGCTTCTTGCGCGGACAACACGCGCGGCGTGGTTTCCAGCGGGGCGCTGATGGTTGCCGCCACGCGCGGCATGGCCTTGGCAGCGGTCTGCACAGCCGCAGCACGCGTCCCTTGCGTCGCGCTGGCCTCCCCCTTGGGCAACGCAATGCCGCCTTGCGGCACGCTGCCGGCCATCACTGGAGCGAAGGCCAGCAGGCGCAGCAGGGTCATGGTGAAACCGGTGCGGTCATCCGGCGCCAGCGACAGTTCATTGCGGCCATGCAGCACCGTAGTGTAGGCCAGCTGCACCAACTCCGGGCTGAGCTGCCCGGCGAGTGCGGCCAGCGCTTCGTGCTGCGGATCGTCGGCGTCGGCGGCTTGCGGCACGACTTGGAGCAAGGCGATGGTTTGCAGCAGCGCAGCCAATTCTTCGAGCGCCGCGTCGAAGGACAGACTGCGCGCCTCCAGGGCGTCGGCCTGGGCGATCAACGCTACGCCATCCTGCGCGGCAAGCGCCTGCAGGATGTGCAGCAGGTCGCTGCGATCGACCGTACCCAGCATCTGCTGCACCGCAGTCGTCTCCACCCGCCCGGCGCAATAGGCCAGCGCCTGGTCGGTGAGGGAGAGCGCATCGCGCATCGATCCGTGTGCGGCGCGGGCGATCAGCCGCAACGCCTGGTCGTCGGCGGGCACGTTCTCCGCCTGCAGCACCTGCTGCAGATGGCCGACAATCGCCGACGGCATCATCTGCTTGAGGTTGAACTGCAGGCAGCGCGACAGCACCGTGACCGGCACCTTTTGCGGGTCGGTGGTGGCGAGGACGAACTTCACATAGTCCGGCGGCTCCTCCAGCGTCTTCAGCATGGCGTTGAAGGCGTGATTCGACAGCATGTGCACTTCGTCGATCATGTACACCTTGAAGCGCCCGGCGGTCGGCTTGTACACCGCCTGTTCCAACAGGGTGGTCATATCCTCCACCCCCCGGTTGGAAGCGGCGTCAAGCTCGATGTAATCGACAAACCTTCCAGCGTCGATTTCGGTGCAGGCCGGGCACACGCCACAGGGCTGGCTGGTGACGCCGCCCTGCCCGTCCGGCCCGGTGCAATTGAGTGCCTTGGCCAGGATGCGCGACACTGTCGTCTTGCCCACCCCCCGCGTGCCGGTGAACAGATAGGCGTGATGCAGGCGGTTGTGGTCCAGGGCATGGGTCAGCGCCCGCACCACATGCTCCTGCCCCACGAGAGAGGCAAACGATTTAGGGCGCCACTTGCGCGCCAGCGCGACGGAAGTCATAAACCGGATTCTATGGAGACTGACTCAGCCCCTGCTGAATCCGACTCTGTGGCATCGGCGGAAATGCCAAGCAGACCCATCAAACACCTTGCCTTGCTCGGCCTCGCGCCTACTGACACCTACACATTGACCGGCGACATCGCCGCACCGCGCGGCAACCACCGCACCAACGCCGCCAGCAGCACACCGTAGAGTGGCACCACACCCAGAGCGCTGACGATTATCTTGGTGGCGAAATCGACAGTGGCGATTTCCGGCCAGTGCGCGGCCATGAAGGGATTGCTGCTGGCGTAGAACGCAATGGAAAAGAACAGCGCGGTATCCATCAGATTGCCCAGCACGGTCGAGGCCGCCGGGGCGATCCACCACTGGCGGCTGCCCATCAGGGTTTGACGCAGGCGGGAGAACACGGCAATGTCGAGAAGTTGCCCCACGGCGTAGGCAACAAAGCTCGCCAGGGCGATGCGGAATACGAAGGTGTCGAACACGCTCAATGCACCCCAACCGGCGAACGCGCCGTCATGGAACAACACTGATACCGCATACGACGCGACCAGCGCGGGCAGCATCACCCGAGCCACCACGCGTCGCGCCGCGGCCGGACCGAGCAGACGGGCGGTGAGGTCGGTAGCGACGTAGATCAGCGGAAAGCTGAATGCGCCCCAGGTGGTGTGCAGACCGAACAGCATGAACGGCAGTTGCACCAGATAGTTGCTGGAGATGATGATGGCAATATGCAGCGCAGCCAGGGCGACCACGATTGCGCGCTGACGCGCAACGCTCAAGTGAAGCGTGGAAAACATGTGTGACCTTTTTAGTTGAACGGTGGGTAAGGGAACCACCGGATGGAGCCGCGGAATTCGGCCTGCCAGATTGAAGAAGCCAGAGATTTTACGGGAGAGACGCAACCCTGCGCAGGTTTGAATCAATATCGTCCCAGCATAGACGGACCAAGACCCTGCAACGGTCCCAGGGGATTCCGCGTGGTCTCCACTTCGGAGATTTCAGGCTGCCCGCCCCAGAGCTTGTACACCACACGATCATTGACCACGAGCAGAAGCATGTTGAAGCGCCAGCCGGTGGTCACAGTTTCGCGGCGGAAGTCGAGAAAATCAAGCCAGAAGTTGCCCACGCGCTTGCGGTCGATGAGACGCTGGTCGATTTCATAGCCACGACAGGAGGTCTGTGCATTCATGCAGTCGCGGATACCAGGATCGAGGACGATGCCATTGCCCGAAGGCGGCAGCAGCCGCCGCACGATGTCGGCATAGCTCAGGATGGTGACATTGGGCGTGGTCAGGGGGGCGATGCCCTCCTGCCGCAACTGTGCCGTCGTGGTGACATAGGGCTGGATGCGCTCATACGCGGCATGCGCCTGATTGAAATTGCTCCACGGCTTGCTGGTCTGCGTTGCGCCGCGGGGCAACAGCGCAGCGCAGCCGCTGAGCGCCAATGCAACGCCGATGCCGCAACATAGCGTCATACGGTGCCAGACCCGCTTCTGGTCAGAACAACGGCACGACGAAGTGTGTTTCATGCGCTTAGTGTAAGTGGGAGCACCGCGATTTTGATGCGCTGATGCAGGACTTTGGAAGTGAGTCAGTGCCGGCGCGCACCAATGATGCGCGCCCCCTTAAAATTGTCACCTTTGCGTCGCGATCCCACGGATTTTTCCCCGACTCGCACCGCGCTGCCCGAACAGCCGCATCCTGCCGCGCTTTTGCCCATTCCCCATGACCGACCTCGCCAAATCATTTGAACCGCACGACATTGAAGCCCGCTGGAGCACACGCTGGGAGCAACTGGGCGTATTCGCCCCCACGCTGGATAGCGCCAAGCCGTCATTCTGCATGCAGCTCCCGCCGCCGAATGTCACTGGCACGCTGCACATGGGCCATGCGTTCAACCAGACGGTGATGGACGCCCTCGCTCGCTACCACCGCATGCTGGGAGACAACACGCTGTGGGTGCCCGGTACGGACCATGCAGGCATCGCCACGCAGATCGTGGTCGAGCGCCAGTTGCAGGCCCAAGGACAGAGCCGCCACGATCTGGGCCGCGCAGCCTTCGTGGACAAGGTGTGGGAGTGGAAGCACCAGTCGGGCAACACCATTACCGGCCAGATGCGCCGGATGGGCGACTCGGTGAGCTGGCCGCACGAATACTTCACCATGGACGGCAAGCTGTCCGAGGCAGTGGCAGAGACCTTCGTGCAGCTGTATGAGCAGGGCCTGATCTATCGCGGCAAACGCCTGGTGAACTGGGACCCGGTGCTCAAGAGCGCAGTGAGCGACCTGGAGGTCGAAAGCCAGGAGCACGACGGCTTCATGTGGCACATCCTCTATCCGTTCAGCGACGGGCCGATTGACGGCGTGCGCGGCATGCACATCGCCACCACCCGCCCCGAGACCATGATGGCCGACGGCGCGCTGGCGGTGCACCCGGAGGACGAGCGCTACGCCAGGTTCATCGGAAAATACGTGGACCTGCCGCTGTGCGACCGCAAGATCCCCATCATCGCGGACGGCTTCGTTGAGCGCGATTTCGGCTCCGGCTGCGTGAAGATTACCGGCGCGCATGACTTCAACGATTACGCCTGCGCGCTGCGGCACGACATCCCGCTGATCACCATCTTTACCGAGGACGCCCACATCAACGACAACGGACCGGCTGCCTACCAGGGCCTGGACCGCTACGCCGCGCGCAAGGCGCTGCTGAAGGATCTGGAGATCGGCGGCTTCCTGGAAAAGGCCGTGCCGCACAAGAACATGGTGCCGGTGTGCACCCGCACCGGGCAGATCGTGGAGCCCATGCTCACCGACCAGTGGTTCGTCGCCACCACCAAGACGGGACCGGATGGCAAGAGCATCGCGCAGAAAGCCATCGACGCGGTCGCCTCGGGCGAGATCAAATTCGTGCCCGAGAACTGGGTGAATACCTACAACCAATGGATGGGCAACATCCAGGACTGGTGCATTTCCCGCCAGCTCTGGTGGGGCCACCAGATCCCCGCCTGGTACGGCGAGAACGGCGAGCTGTTCGTCGCCCGCAACGAGGCCGAGGCGCGTGACAAGGCGTCGGCCGCCGGCTACAACCGCTCGCTCACCCGCGACCCCGACGTCCTCGACACCTGGTACTCCTCCGCGCTGGTGCCCTTCTCCACCATGGGCTGGCCGGAGCACACCAAGGAGATGGACCTGTTCCTGCCGTCATCCGTGCTGGTCACCGGTTTCGACATCATCTTCTTCTGGGTGGCGCGGATGATCATGATGACCACCCACTTCACCGGCAAGGTGCCCTTTCGCCACGTCTACATCCACGGCCTGGTGCTCGATGCCCACGGCAAGAAGATGAGCAAATCCGAAGGCAACGTGCTCGACCCGGTGGACCTGATCGATGGCATCGAACTCGCCCCGCTGCTGAACAAGCGCACTACCGGCCTGCGCAAGCCCGAAACCGCGCCCGCCGTGCGCAAGGCCACCGAAAAGGAATTTCCGGATGGCATTCCCGCCTACGGTGCCGACGCCCTGCGCTTCACCTTCGCGTCCATGGCCACGCTGGGCCGCAACATCAACTTCGACACCAAGCGCTGCGAAGGCTACCGCAACTTCTGCAACAAGCTGTGGAACGCCACGCGCTTCGTGCTCATGCAGGTGGACGGGCTGAATGACTTCGACCGCGGCATGGGCCAATGCAACGACACTTGCGGCCCCGACGGTTATATGCACTTCAGCGCGGCAGACCGATGGATCGCCTCGCTACTGCAGCGCACCGAGCAGCAGGTCGCGCAGGGCTTTGCCGACTACCGACTGGACTTCGCCGCGCAGGCCATCTACCAATTCGTCTGGGACGAGTTCTGCGACTGGTATCTGGAAATCGCCAAGACCCAGATTGCCACCGGCACGCCGCAACTACAGCGTGCCGCGCGCCGCACCTTGGTGCGCACGCTGGAAACCGTGCTGCGCCTGGCGCACCCCATCATGCCCTTCATCACCGAAGAGCTGTGGCAGACCGTGGCCCCGTTGGCCGGGCGCGGCGGCGCCAGCTTGGCCAACGCTCCGTATCCGCAGGCACAGCCCGAAAAAATCGATGTCGTGGCCGAAGCTGAGATCGCTGCGTTCAAGCAGCTGGTCGATGCCTGCCGCAATCTGCGCGGCGAGTTGGGCGTGTCGCCTGCGCAGCGCCTGCCGCTGCTGGCCTGCGGCGACGTGGCGCTGATTGAACGTCACCGCCCTGCCCTGCAAGCCCTGGCCAAGGTGTCCGAGGTCAAGGTGTTTGCGGATGAGGCGGCCTGGAAAGCTGCCACGCAGGCATCCCCGACTTCCGCGCTGGGCGCAACACAGTTTGCATTGTTCGTCGAAGTCGACGCGGCCGCCGAACGCGAACGCCTGGGCAAGGAGGTACTGCGGCTGCAGGGCGAAATCGCCAAGGCGCAGGGCAAGCTGGGCAATGCCAGCTTCGTCGATCGCGCCCCGTCCACCGTGGTGGAGCAGGAGCGCCAGCGCTTGCGCGATTTCGAATCTCTGCATTCCAAGCTGAAGGATCAGATTTCCCGCCTCCCGGTCTGAGACGCATGTAAAAAACCCCGCGTCACTCACGTGGCGCGGGGTAGTCCATCCAGCCAAATATGGCCATGCGGAAACAAGGCAGTCAGTCGTCGGAATTCAGCGCCTGCGCCTTGGCTTCCCCGGCCTTGTAGTCGACCAATTCGCGCAAGGCTTTTCCCGGCTTGAAGTGCGGAATGCGCTTTTCAGGCACAGCCACCTGCTCGCCGGAGCGCGGATTGCGCCCGATGCGCGCCGGACGGTGGCTCACGCTGAAACTTCCAAAGCCACGGATCTCCACCCGGTGTCCGTCATCGAGCGCCTGCGCCAACGCGTCCAGAATGGTCTTGACAGACAGTTCTGCGTCACGGTGCGCCAGTTGCGGAAACTGGGCGGACAGGATTTCAACGAGATCGGAGCGGGTCATGGGATCGAGAGGGGAAAACGGCGGCCAAGGTGTTCAACCAAGGCCGCCGCAGATCAGGACAGCATCAGACGCGTACGGCCCAAGGCTGCACGCGCTGCCGCAGATCAGGAGCCTTTGTCCATCTTGGCGCGCAACAGGGCGCCCAGGTTGGTGGTTCCGGCTTCGCGGTGATCGCCAGCAAGACGATCCATGGCCTCTTGCTGCTCGGCAGCATCTTTCGCTTTCACCGACAACTGGATGTTGCGGGTCTTGCGATCGATGTTGACGACGACGGCGGAGACTTGATCGCCTTCCTTGAGCACGTTGCGGGCGTCTTCGACGCGCTCACGCGAGATTTCGGAAGCACGCAGATAGCCTTCGATGTCATTACCCAGATCGATGGTGGCACCCTTGGGATCGACCACTTTCACTGTGCCTTCGACGATCTTGCCCTTGTCATTCAGCGCGGCAAAGGACATGAACGGGTCGTCGAGCATCTGCTTGATTCCCAGAGAAATGCGCTCGCGCTCGATGTCGATGGCCAACACCACGGCTTCGACGTCCTGGCCCTTCTTGTAGTTGCGCACTTCGGACTCACCGGTGTCGTTCCAGGATAGGTCGGACAGGTGGATGAGGCCGTCGATGCCACCGGGCAGACCGATGAACACGCCGAAGTCGGTGATCGACTTGACCGGGCCTGCGACCTTGTCGCCACGCTTGTGGTTGGCGGCGAATTCGTCCCAGGGATTGGCGCGGCATTGCTTCATGCCCAGGCTGATACGGCGACGGTCTTCGTCGATTTCCAGCACTTGCACTTCGACTTCGTCGCCCAGCTGAACCACTTTACTCGGGGCCACGTTCTTGTTGGTCCAGTCCATTTCGGAGACGTGCACCAGGCCTTCGATGCCCGGTTCGATCTCGACGAAAGCGCCATACTCGGCGATATTGGTGATCTTGCCGAACAGGCGGGTCCCGGCGGGGTAGCGGCGCGAAACACCGTGCCACGGATCGTCGCCCATCTGCTTGAGGCCCAAGGACACGCGGCCCTTCTCGGCATCGAACTTGAGCACTTTGGCGGTGACTTCCTGACCGGGGGTGACCACTTCGCTGGGGTGACGCACACGACGCCAGGCCAGATCGGTGATGTGCAGCAGGCCGTCAATGCCACCGAGATCGACGAATGCGCCGTAGTCGGTGATGTTCTTGACCACACCGGTGACCAGCGCACCTTCTTGCAGGTTTTCGAGCAGCTTGGCGCGTTCTTCGCCCTGGCTGGCTTCCACCACGGCGCGGCGTGACAGCACCACGTTGTTGCGCTTGCGGTCGAGCTTGATGACCTTGAACTCCATGGTCTTGTTCTCGTACGGCGTGGTGTCTTTGACCGGACGGGTGTCGAGCAGCGAGCCGGGCAGGAAGGCGCGGATGCCATTGACCATGACAGTCAGGCCGCCCTTGACCTTGCCGGTCGTGGTGCCTTCGACGAACTCGCCGGTTTCCAGCGCCTTCTCCAGCGACAGCCAGGAGGCCAGACGCTTGGCCTTGTCACGCGACAGCACGGTGTCGCCGCGACCGTTTTCGAGTGCGTCGATGGCGACGGACACGAAATCACCGATGTGCACATCGGCTTCGCCCTGATCGTTGTGGAACTCTTCGATCGGAATGTAGGCGTCGGACTTCAGCCCGGCATTGACCACGACAAAGTTCTGGTCGACAGCGACAACTTCGGCGGTGATGACTTCGCCGGCGCGCATGTCGCGCGATTGCAGGGATTCTTCAAACAGTGCGGCAAACGATTCGTTGGAGGCAGCACTTGGGGAGACAGAGGACATTGAGTTAAGACCTTCAGACCACGAAAGACCGTGGGGTTGGAGAAAAAAACTGAAACCCGCGAGCGCGGTTTCAGACGGAATTGCGCCACAACTCCAGAACAGCATCCACCGTTTGCGCGAGGCTCAGGTCGGTGCTGTCCAGCAGTATGGCGTCGGGTGCGGGCTTGAGGGCTGCAACGGCGCGCTGTGTATCGCGTGCGTCCCGCTGTTCAAGATCCGCAAAAACGTCGCGCAGTATAGCGGGAATTCCTTGTGAAATCAATTGCTTATACCGCCGATCAGCGCGACTGTGGGCACTTGCGGTCAAAAAAACCTTGAGCTGTGCGGCCGGAAACACCACGGTGCCCATGTCGCGGCCGTCCGCCACCAGTCCGGGCGGTCGGCGCAGCTGCCGCTGCAACGCCATCAGTGCCTCGCGCACCGGAGGCAGCGCGGCGATCGCGGAGGCGGCCTTTCCGACTTCCTCCTGGCGCAATTCGACAGGCAGCACCGGGGTACTGCCAACCATGACGGTCTCCTTGTCGAAGCGCACCGGCAGGCTTGCCGCCAAGCTCGCCAAGGCTTGCGCGTCGTTCAGCGGCACGCCGCGCCGCATCGCCAGCAGCGCGGTGAGACGGTAGAGCAGCCCCGAATCGAGACTGGCAAAGCCCAGCCGTTCGGCCACGGCCGAAGCGATGCTGCCTTTGCCCGAAGCGGTGGGCCCATCGATGGTGAGGACCGGCACGGGACGTGCAACGCGGGCGAAGTCGGCAAAGTAGTCGGGGTAGGTCTTGGCCACACAACCGGAATCGAGGATGCGGATGTCGGCCGGACCGAAGCTGGCGAGCGAAAAACACATCGCCATGCGATGGTCGTCATAGGTGGCGATGGACGCGTTGCGCCATTGTTCGAGCGGCAAGGGGTGAATCCGCAACCAGTCGGGACCGGACTCGACCTGTGCCCCCAGCTTGGCCAGCTCCGTGGCCATGGCGTGGATGCGATCCGTCTCTTTCACGCGCCAACTGCCGATCGCCGTCAACGTCGTCGGCTCCGCGGCAAACAAGGCGGTCATCGCCAGGGTCATCGCGGCATCGGGGATGGCGAGACAGTCGATGACGCCGCCACGCAGCGCGGCGACGCCGGGTTGCAGGCCGAAGGTTTCGATGAAGTCGCCGCCCCAGCGCACATTCGCACCCAGACGCTCCAGTACGCGGGCAAACTCCACATCGCCCTGAATGCTGTCCTGTCCCACGCCCTCAACGCGCACCGGCTGGCCCTTGCCATACAACTGCCCCAGCACTCCAGCAGCGAGGAAATAGGACGCAGACGAGGCATCGCCTTCCACCGCAATCCGTCCTGGGCTGCGCAAGCGACTACCCGCCGGAATCACAAACCGATGCCAATCCTCGCGCTGTACCTGCACACCAAAGCGCCGCAACAGGTTGAGGGTGATGTCCACGTAGGGCTTTGAAATCAGTTCACCCTGCACCGTAATGGCGATGTCTTGCTGCGCTGCTTTCAGCGGCAGCGCCAGCAACAACGCGGTAAGAAACTGGCTTGAGACATCGCCGCGCACCGTCACGTCACCACTCAAATGAAACTGGCTGGCGCCGATGCGCAATGGCGGATAGCCGTCGTTGCCCGCATAGGTAATCTGGCAACCGAATTGCCGCAAGGCGCCGACCAGATCGCCGATGGGCCGCTCATGCATGCGCGGCACACCGTGCAGGTGGTAGTCACCGCCCAGCAAGGCCAATGCCGCCGTGAGCGGACGAATGGCTGTTCCCGCGTTCCCCATGAACAGATCGGCCTGCTGCGCGGCAAAGCGTCCTGCTCCGCCCTGCACGTGCGCCGTGGCACCATCGCGCCGCACGCCGATCCCCAGCGCCTGCAGCGCGGCGAGCATGACGCGGGTATCGTCGGAATCGAGCAGGCCGGTGATCTCGGTCTGTCCCTCTGCCAGGGCGGCCAGCAGCAAGACCCGGTTGGAAATGCTTTTGGAGCCGGGCAGTTGCACCCGCCCGCCCGCGCCGATCAGGGGCGGCAGGTCGCGGGCGTCAGGCGTCATCGTCGGTGGAATTCGGAGAGTCCC
>JBAUTC010000164.1:0-6697 GCA_049582025.1 Thiomonas sp. | reverse complement strand
GTCTTGCGCGACTTGATGCGATACATCGCGGCGTCGGCCAGCCGCAGCAGGGCATCGGCACTGCGGCCATCCGCAGGGGACAATGCCACACCCATGCTCATCCCGACCGAGGCAATGCGGCCGTTTCCGAGATCGAAGGGGGTCTGCACGGCTTGGTGCATGCGCGCCAGGATCACGCCCAGCTGGGCTTGTGCATGCTCTTCATCGAGATCCTCGATGACCACGACGAACTCGTCGCCGCCGAGCCGGGCGATCATGTCCGAGCCACGCATACGCTGCTGCAGACGTTCGCTGAGCTGCTTGAGCAGCGCGTCCCCCACCTCATGGCCGTGGCGATCGTTGATCGGCTTGAAATCGTCCAAATCGATCAGGCCGACGCCAACCACCGCGCCCAGACGCTCTGCGCGCGCAACGGCGCGCTCCAGGTGCAGTTCCAAGGCCCGACGGTTGGGCAAATCTGTCAGCGGATCGATCTGGCTGATGCGCTCCAGGCGACTCAGCAGCTGCTGGCGCTCGGTGACGTCGACCACCGTCCAGACAACAAAGGTGAATCCTTCGTCGGCTGTCTCGATGCGCTGTCCGGACAGAGCAATGCAGGCCGACTGTCCATCGACCCGCAGGATATCCAGGGCGTCGAGCATGGCGTTGCCATGCTTGAGCGCGGTGCGTGTCGCTTGAATCATCGCGTCCTGCGTCAGGGTGGGCACGGTATCTGGCGCACCTCGGCCGACTAATTCAGCAACGCTGCCGACGCCAAAGATGCGGGCGATGGCCGCGTTGGCCTCAACGATGATCGCGCCGGGATAGCGCACCATCACCACGCCGGCGATCGTATTGTCCAGGAGGCTTGCGTGCTGATGCTGCAACAGGGCTTGACTGCGCAGCAGGTCCAGACGGTCCAAGCCACGGGACAGATCGTCGGCCAGTTCCAGCATGGTGCGCTGGAGAACCGGGGTAAAGGTCGTCGAATCCCCGCAGTACAGATTCAGTACAGCCCAAACCTTTCCATGGCAATAAAGCGGCAGGCTGGCCTGAGCGCGAAGACCAAAGCGTTGCAGGCGCTCGCGCCATGGAAGCAAGTTGGCGGCGTCCTGGGCATTGGCGGTGAAGATCGCGCGGTCTTCGCGCCAGGCGATGGCGGTGCTGCCCAGGCCTTCGGGGATGGATCCATCGACGCTGATGACGAGGCCCTCGACATAGCTTGCAGCCGGGCCGGCCTTGGACAAGGTGACAAAATTCCCGTCGTCGTCCGGGCGTCCGATCCAAGCCAGGGTGATCATCTGGTCGCGCACGGCCAGGCGACACACTGTCTCCAGCAAGTCGGGCACGTCGCCGGCCTGCACGATCGCCTGATTGACATGCGCCAACATGGCGTTGAAACGCGCGAGCCGGTCGTTTTGTTGCAAGAGCTGCTGGCGACTGCGCAGCAAGCGCCCAACAATCAGGGCCGCCAGCATGAAAAAAGCGAGCACCAGGGCGCGCCCGACAAGCCGCCATGCCAGATTGTGGCGGTAGAGTTGCCAGACACTGGCACTGGACCAATGCGCCTCAACCGCCAGGGGCAAGCCACTGATGACCTCCTTGACGCCGCCGCCAGTGACCGAGGGCGGATGTGTCACCCGGCCCTGCGACAGCACACCCAGCACGCTCCCATCGCGCAGGTCGCGCACGACAAGTCGCCAGTCTGCGGGCTGCGACGAGGCCAGGAGCGTATCGACCCGGTAGGGTGAACCAACGAAGTACAAGGTACGCCCCAGAGCATCGCGCACACGGTAACGCATGGCCAGGACCTCGCCGCCGTAGCGCGGGGCGTACCGATCCTGCCCTAGAAGATCGTCCGGCCGGTTGGAAAGCGGTGTGAAGTCGAGATTGAGAAAGATGGGACTGCGCGGCTGGGAATGGCTGGACCAGACGATCCGACTGCCATCTGGAGACTGGATATTGAGTGCAAAAAGCTCCTGGTGTTCTGCTGCGAAGCGTCTGAGCAAGCCTTCGGTTCGCACGTCGAGCGCGTCGGGGTCTTGCTCGCCCACAATGCCGCGGGCGACAAAAACAAGCTGCTGGAATTGCTGCGCCAAGCGCAACTGGATGAGTTGGCCTTCGGCCATGGCGGCGTGCCGAGCTTGATTGGCCACCTGTTCGCGGGCGTCGCCGTACTCCATGCGCTCCTGGTTCACGAACCAGACCACGGCCAGCAGGGCCGGCAGCCAGAGCAGGCCTGGCAGAAGATATTTGCGCAGGGTGGAAATCATCAGAGTGCTTTGGACACGGCGTTGCCAACGGTGCGTTGCGCTGGCGGCACGACCAGTGATGCCGCAGCAAAATGCACGCGGCGACGTCCCATCGTGGAGCCGACGGCTCAGGAGAGGACGCCGGTATCGGCCAAGGAGGAGACCGCGCAGGATATTAGACCAGCGGGCCGTGTCTCTGTCCTCGGGTCGGTTGCCTGCCTGTGAACCGCTCACCAGACAGGGGCCGGGATCGGCGTGATTGTCGCTCGTTGCCGACTCGGTCCTGCAGTCGGCCTCCAGCGCGAGGGCTTCGTCAGGACGGCGATCCAAGAGCAGTCGTCGTGGATTCTGACGCGGACCCAGACCAGCGCCGAGTCAAAGTCCGGCGCGTGACGCCACTTGGTGGACTGCGGCGCGAATTTTCCCCTGGCGGTGATCAGCAGGGCATCGAACTGCGCAAAGATCGAGGATGGCAGGAAGGAGGTGCGTTTCATCATGGGGGACACCGATCCGGTGCATGGCTGGATTCGGTGGAGGCTGAAGCCAGAAGAGCGTGGCGCCCTTTGTAGTGCGCTGCCGCCCACGGCAGCAAGCCGCCGCGCAAAAATTGCCTCGGTTCTGTGGAAAATCACACGTTCAGGACCACAGGGCCGACTGCCCCCCCATCCCTCCCGGGTGGTGTCGGTGCGGCTTGGACGACTGCGCAGCGACGCCAAGGCACCTTTGCGATGTCCACCTGTGGCGGCCAATCCATCACGGCGGCGATCTCGCGTGCGCCGCGATAGTCCGACGGCTCGGGTATGCCGGTCGAACGGCCTTTCGATTTCACGTCAAGGATCCAAACTCACCAAAGCCATGATGCACCTCTCGTCAGTGGGTCAGTGACAATAAGGCCGCTGTCAAATAACCCACATATGCATATGTCGGGCAGCAACCGGTTGAACCAAGACTCCATCTCGCCGTTTCGCCTCTCACCTCGCCGGTCACAAGTGCAGAGGTGATTGCATACTGCCAGGGCGCTCACACACCTGTTCGCTGCGCAAAATTCTGGTCAACAAGGCCCACTCGGTACCGAGCGCATCAATCACATCATCCAGCGAAAGGATCCCGACCACCACGGCGGCACCACTTGTCACCGCCAGCCGGCGCACGCCGTGGCTGAACATGGCCTGCATCGCATCGCTGAGTTCAGCGTCCTTGTCGATGGTGATGACACCCGCAGTCATGACCTCGGCCACGAGAGTGTCGAGCGGTGATGCACCCAAGGCGGTCGCCTTGAGAACCATGTCCCTGTCGGTCACGATTCCAATGAGGCGGTCATCAACCATGCCATCGGTGACGGCGAGTGCACCAACATGCTGATCGCGCATCTGAACCGCCGCCTCCTGGAGGTTGCGCGACTGGGGAATGTGGACAGCGCCATGGGTATAGACGGCTTCGACTTTCATGCTGACATCCCGATCATGATGTAACGCTCGATTTGCGACTGCTTGGAGCTTGCCCCGACATCTCGCACTGCGAAGCCTTCGTGGACATGGCTCAGTCATCCGTGGCGCCTAGATACCTCACAAACCAGGCACTGGCCATCCGCGAAACTTCGTCCATTTTTCCCGGCTCCTCGAAAAGATGGGTCGCCTCGGGAATGATGATGGTGCGATGTTGGCAGTAGAGTTGCTGCGCTGCCCGTTCGTTCAATGTGATGACGTCAGTGTCCCTTCCACCGACGATGAGCAGGGTAGGTGCTCGAACCTGGCGGAGCGCCTCTCCGGCCAGATCGGGCCGGCCACCGCGGGACACGACCGCACCGATGTACTGCGGGCGGCTGGCGGCGGTCATCAGCGCTGCCGCAGCGCCGGTGCTGGCGCCGAACAGTCCAAGTGCCAGAGTGCGTGATACAGCTTCATTGCGCAGCCAGTCAACCGCGGCTGTCAGGCGCCTTGCAAGCAGGGGAATGTCGAACCGATATTCGGCGGTGTGAAGATCGCGCGAAGATTCCTCCGCGGTGAGCAGATCGACCAACAGGGTGCCAAGTCTGGCCTGATTCAGGAATTGCGCCACGCGCTGGTTGCGGCTGCTGAAACGGCTGCTGCCGCTGCCGTGGGCAAATGCCACGAGACCAAACGCGCCGTGCGGGACAAACAGGCTGCCCTGCAGCAAGAGGTTTTCGCAAGGAATGGCGACGTCGAGGGGTTGGACGGGAGGCATGGGCATCGGCCTTCAGGCTGCAGTTTCGATGGCTTCGGGGCGATGCCAGTGGTGCGGCGCATCCAGCGGCTCGAGTGCGGCGGTTTCGTCGAGATGGAACACGGCATCGAACTGTTGTGCCAGCGAGGTGACGAAATAATGGCTCGCGCGCTCGGTCTGCGGCTGATAGATCACACCGATGGCGCGCTCGAGCATGGTTTCCCGCAACGCCTCGGCCGCCGGGACGTTCAGATCCAGAAAGAAGCGGTCGAGACCCGTGCTGTGAAACAGATGCTCGTAGCTGTCACGCAGTGCGGGGCGGACCCATTTGTGTTCAACGTCGCCATCCCATTGCGAGGCCGCCGAGACATGCCCCGTGTAGGTGGTGAAACCCACCAGCAGCGCCCTGCTTCCAACCTCTTGCCGCATGAGTTGGCCCAGATTCCACTCGCCGCGCAGATGCGCCTCGGTCGCTCGCGCGTCGCCAAGATGCGAGTTGTGCGCCCAGACCACCACCTTGCCCGTCCCGCCGCGGCGAATGCGGTAGTCCGCCAGCGCGAGCAGGGTATCGCGCATATGGGCATCGCGCAGATTCCAGGTGTTGATACGACGGCCGAACATGGCGCGGTAATAGGTCTCGGCGTTGACCACGACGGCGGCATTGCGTTCGGCAAAGAAATGCGCATCGATTCCTGTCTGGCCGTTGCTTTCAAGGTAGGCCTGCGCGTCGTTGCGCAGTTGCAGCAACTGGGCAAGGGCTGCCTGACGGCCTGCCGGCCGCTGACCGAAAGCTGCCTGATAGCCGTAAACCTGCGGTTCGCGCACATGATCGAGTGCGGCATAACGTTCGCGCGCGACTTCCGCCTCGTCAGGATCGACTTGCTCCAGGTAGCGGATCACCGCGTCGGCGGAGCGGTAGAGGCTGTAGAGATCCAGCCCGTAGAAGCCGGCGCGTTCCTGTCGGCTGCGATCGGCGTTGCAGGTCCGCAACCATGCGATGAAATCCAGAACCTCCTGGTTGCGCCACATCCACTGCGGAAAACGCTCAAAATCGTCAAGCGCCGATGTTGCTTCGTCGCCGCCCTCCCCCTGGACGAAGCGGTTGACCCGCCATGCATCGGGCCAGTCGGCCTCGACGGCCACCGCATCGAAACCATGCTCGATCATCAATCTGCGGGTGATTTCCGCGCGCATGCGATAGAACTCCCGTGTGCCGTGCGTCGCCTCGCCGAGCAGGACGAACTGCCGCTCTGCAGCCATCTCCAACAGCATGTCGTAGTCCGCAGCGCTTCCTCCCAGACGCCGGGCCAGGTCACGCACCGCGAGAAACGGCGTCATCGGCGCGGTCATTGCTGCGCCCCGGTTGTGTCGAAGTCCGCCAGCAGGCTGCGCACTTCGTCGTCGCTGGTCTGGTCGAAATGCTCGTAGAACTGGCCGACCGCCTGGAAATCTGCCGGACTGAGAACACTGACAAATTCATCGCACACGTCTTGCAGACGTTGCCGCGCGTCGCTGGGAGAAACGGGGACGGCAACGATGACTTTCGCCGGCTTGCGGGCTCGAACCGCCTTGAGTGCGGCGCGCATCGATGCCCCCGTGGCTATGCCGTCGTCCACCACGATGATCGTGCGCCCTTCAATTGGCGTCGCAGTGCGGGAGCCCCGGTAAAGCGCCTCCCGCCGTTCGAGTTCTCGGTATTCCCTGGCCATCACGCCTTCGATGTCGGACTGGGTCACGCCAGACATCGCGATCACATTGCGGTTGAGATCAATCGCGCCGCCGGATGCGATGGCGCCCATCGCCAGTTCCGGGTGGAAAGGCAAGCCGAGCTTGCGCACGATGAGCACGTCGAATTCGGCGCCGAGGGCTTTTGCCACCGCGTAGCCCACGGGAACCCCTCCGCGAGGAAGCGCCAGGACCACGACGTCCGCCCGCCCCGCGTAGGCTTGGAGCGCTCCGGCAAGAAGGCGGCCAGCCGCGTAGCGATCTTTGAATCGGCTCTCCATGGCGTTTCCTTGGTTTGGGCAATAAATATTTACGTTAGTCCGTTGCAATCGCTCCGCCTTGATCTGGATCATGACAATGGGCAACACCACGGCCCGTCACTCGGGACGCGGTCAGCCGCCAAAAACAGCGCGCATCGACCAGCCGACCCGAGCAACCCATCTGCGCCGGGCGCGTCGGCAGTTGCTTGCCACACACAACCGCGTTCAGACGACGAGCGCGACAGCCTTGATCAGGGCCCACACCTGCATTCCGGGACGGAGCTGCAAACGCAGCAG
>JBAUTC010000163.1:0-3670 GCA_049582025.1 Thiomonas sp. | reverse complement strand
GGCGTGGCCTTTGTGTTGGTTGCCTCGAACGGGCTTGATTCTCCGCTGAGGCGGGCTCGAAACAGACGATCAACCACGTAGATGTGGTTGAGTGTTCGGATGCACGTGTGCGCTTGCTCGGCCTGTTGTTCTGGCAGCGTGATCAGCAAAGCGAACAACTCAGAGTTGGCCCAGGTTTTGTAGGCGAACAGCGATATGAGAGTGGCGGTGGACATGGCTGGCTGGTGCGGTGGGGCGGCTTCACTTACTTCAAGCGACACAATATCTTGTCGCCCTAAATTGGCCGTGTGGGAGGCGGCAACGGCGCATCAATGCTTGCGTGTCGCAATCCAACTTATTGCCGTGCTGGCAATGAAAGCGACAGATCTTTCATCTTGTCCTATTTGTTTGGATTGACGCCCCGACTGTTTAGTGGCGTGCCTTTACAACTGGATTTCATGCCAATACGACGGCAGATTAGCCGCGAAAACCCCACGTGCCAAGGTTCGAGTTGCGCGTCTTAGTGACGAAATGCGACCGCCGCTTTTTGACGGCTTTCTGCAAAACAGAACCCGATTGCCGCGCATTTATCCTTCCACGGCTGATTCGCGCTCCTGCAACGCGCGCCATTGCACTTTGCCGGTGCCCGATTTGGGCAGGCTGTCGACGAATTCGATCAGGCGCGGGCTTTTGTAGGCGGCCATATTGGCGTGTGCCCAGTCGATGATGTCCTGGGCGGTGACGCGGCCGCGGGCGTCGGGTTTGAGCACCACGTAGGCCTTCACCGTTTCGCCGCGATGTGCGTCCTTGGCGGCCACCACGCAGGCTTCGGTAATGTCGGGATGCTGGTACATCAGCGTCTCCACCTCGGCTGGCCAGACTTTGTAGCCCGATGCATTGATCATGCGCTTGAGCCGGTCGACCATGAAAAAGTAGCCTTCTTCATCCACCCGCCCCAAGTCGCCGGTGCGCAGGAAGCGTTTGCCGTCCAGGGTGAGAAATGCCTGTTCGGTGGCCTGGGGCTGCTTCCAGTAGCCCTGCATGACCTGCGGGCCGTGCACGATGATCTCGCCGACCTCGCCCTGGCGCAGTTCAAGCAGGGTCTGCGGGTCGATGATGCGCGCATCCACGTCGAAAATCGGGATGCCCAGACATTGCTTCTTGGGACGATGCAGCGGGTTCACATGGACCTGCGCCATGGTCTCCGTCATGCCATAGCCTTCGATGTAGGTGATGCCGCACAGGTCCTGCATCTTCTGCGCTACGGCCTCGGGCATGGGGGCGCCGCCTCCGCTCATGTTCCAGACGCTGGAGAGGTCGTATTCGGCGATGCGCGGGTTCATCAGGAAATCCACCACCATGGCGGCAATCGCCTGCCAGGTGCCCACCTTGTAGCGCTGCACGCATTCGGCCGCTGCCTCGCGGTCCCAGCGCGGCAGCAGCACCAGGGTGTTGCCGTTGTAGAGGGAGCCGTTCATTCCGCCCTGCATGCCGGTGACGTGGAAAAACGGCAGCACGGCGAGCGCCACGGTGTCTTTTGGAGAGCGTGCCCACGCAACACCCCCGGCCGCGGTGCTCATCACGCTGCGGTGGGTGTGCATGCAGCCCTTGGGCTTGCCGGTGGTGCCCGACGTATAGGGCATGACGCATAGATCGTCCGGCCCCGCGCTCAACGGGCCGGGAGTGCGCTGCCTGTCCAGCATGTCGATCCAAAGCGTCACCCCGGGCTCGGTGAGCGCTTCGCGTGGTGCCGATGCAAACGCCGGCACGGTGATGCCCGGCGCGCTGGAGATGTAGTCGCTGTACGCGGCGACGATGATCTGGCGCAGCCCCTTGCCCAGCAGCGGCCGCATCTGCGCGAATAGCTCCTGGCCGACGAAGGCCATTGTCGCGCCGCTGTCGTCGACATAGTGCGCGAGTTCCTGCGTGAGGTTCATCGGGTTGATCGGCACCACCACCGCCCCGGCGCGCAGGATGCCGTAATACGCCAGCACGAATTGCGGGCTGTTCTGCATGTCGAGCAGCACGCGGTCGCCCTGCTCCACCCCGCAGTCGTGCTGCAGAAAACCCGCAATCGCCTCGGCCTGCCGCTTGAACTCGCCAAAGCTCAAGGCCTTGTCGTAGAAGATCAGATAGGGCTTGTCGGGATAGCGCGCCGCCGACACCTCGGCGTTGTAAAACAGGTTGGTGTCGGGAACGGTGAGGTGATGCGGCAATTCGCTGGGCCAGAAATCCAGGTGGCGCGTGTTCATGGCATGTCTCCGGAATCAGGGGTGGTGCAGGTGTACCGACTTTGCGTTGGCTGACCGCCAATCGCACTCAGTGCCGCGGCCGATAACGCGACAGTTCCAGCCGTGCGATCTGGTCGCGGTGCACTTCGTCCGGGCCGTCGGCGAAGCGCAGGGTGCGGGCGCCGGCATAGGCGTAGGCCAGGCCGAAATCGTCGCTGACGCCGGCGCCGCCGTGCACCTGCATGGCCCAGTCGATCACCTGGCAGGCCATATTGGGGGCGACCACCTTGATCATCGCGATGTCCTTGCGCGCGGCCTTGTTGCCCTCGCGGTCCATCTTGTCGGCGGCGTTGAACACAAGCAGCCGGGCCTGGTCGATGAGGATGCGTGCGTTGGCGATACGCTCGCGCGTGACGCCCTGATCGGCGACCGGGCGGCCAAAGGCGGTGCGGGCAATGGCGCGCTGGCACATGGACTCCAGGGCCCGCTCCGCCAAGCCGATGAGACGCATGCAATGGTGAATGCGACCCGGCCCCAGGCGGCCCTGAGCGATCTCGAATCCCCTGCCCTCGCCCAGCAGCATGTTGGCGGCGGGAACGCGCACGTCGGTGAACTCGATCTCGGCGTGGCCATGCGGCGCATCGTCGTAGCCGAACACTGGCAGATGGCGCAGCACCTGCACGCCGGGTGTGTCCATCGGCACCAGAATCATCGATTGCTGGCGGTGGCGATCGGGGTTGTCGGCGTCCGTCTTGCCCATGAAGATCAGGATCTTGCAGCGCGGGTCGTTCGCCCCGGAGGTCCACCATTTGCGGCCGTTGAGGACGTAATCCTCGCCATCGCGGCGGATGCTGGCCTGGATATTGGTGGCATCGCTCGACGCCACCGCAGGTTCGGTCATGGCGAAACCGGAGCGGATCTCGCCGCGCAGCAGGGGCTCCAGCCACTGCGCCTTTTGTTCCGGCGTGCCGTAGCGTTCGAGCACTTCCATATTGCCGGTGTCGGGGGCCGAGCAATTGAATACCTCGGGGGCGATGTGCACGCGACCCATGATTTCGCACAGCGGCGCGTATTCGAGATTGGTGAGTCCCGCGCCGCGTTCGGACTCGGGCAGGAACAGGTTCCACAGCCCTGCTTTGCGCGCCTCGGCCTTGAGTTCCTCGATCACCCGCGTCGGTTGCCAGGCGTTGCCGGCCTTGCGGTTGGCCTCGACTTCAGCGGCGAAGCGCCCCTCGTTGGGATAGATGTGCGCGTCCATGAAGGCGCTCACGCGCTCTTGCAGTTCGCGGACTTTGTCGCTGTGGATGAATTCCATGCTGCTTCTCCTGTGGGAATCGGGTGCGATGACAGTTCAGTGGTTTCAGTGGCCGAAGACGCGTTCGACCTGCGACCATGCCGCCTCGGCCAGCGGGCGGGCGCGGCGGCCGGCGTCAAGCGCCTGCGCGCTGGACGCGTTGCCC
>JBAUTC010000162.1:0-4577 GCA_049582025.1 Thiomonas sp. | reverse complement strand
GGTTTGCACCAGCGCGGCCCAGGCATCCTGTAGCGGCGCCGCAGCGCCGATGCGCAGCGTGGTGCTGTCGCGTTCTCTGGTCGTGAGCCCGGCGACGTCGCCGATGAACAGCAGATCGCCGACATCGCGGAACTGCTTGTTGGTCCACAGGCCGATGTCGGTCGCTCCGGCGAGAAGCCGGGCTTGTGACCGTTCGGCGCGTGCGGCGGCGAAAGTCTCCGGGCTGCGCGGGGCGATGAAATGGTCGATGCGCGGCTGCCCCTTGTCCTGCGGATAGGCCGGGTTGGGCGCGGCGTGGACGTAAGGGTCGGGCGTGTCGGCAGCAATCTTCCGCAGCAGCGCGGCGATGGGTTCGGGGTCGAGACGTGCGGCTGGCGCCTCGAACATGGCGAGCCCGGCATCGAGAATGGGCCGGTAGCCAGTGCAGCGGCAGAGGTTGCCGGAGAGATCATCGGCAAGCTGCTGGCGCGTCGGCCGCGTGCCTGCGCCCTGGTGGTGCTCGTAGCTGGCGTACAGCGACATGACGAAACCTGGGGTGCAGAAGCCGCACTGCGAGCCGTGGCAGTCCACCATGGCCTGCTGCACCGGATGCAGGGGCTGGCCGGGGGCGAGCGCCTGCAGGTCTTCCACCGTCAACAGCGCCTTGCCATGCAGCGTGGGCAGGAAGCGGATGCAGGCGTTGACCGGGCGCAGGCGTAGCGGGCCGACGCGGACGGCGCCGCTGCCTACCGCCGCGTCAGCGTCGTTTCCAGCACGGTCGGCCAGCTCGGCCACCACCACGGTGCAGGCGCCGCAGTCGCCTTCGGCGCAGCCTTCCTTGGTGCCGCAGGAGTGGGTCTGCTCACGCAGCCATTGCAGCACGGTGGTGGTGATGGGCAGTCCGTCAACCTGGGAGATGTGGCCGCGATGGACGAAGCGGACGGGTTGTGAGGTCATGGCAGTCTCCGGGACACAGGGCGCGGCAGCGCAACAAGTGCAATGTTGCGACATGCAGCAAGTATTGGGCCATGATCTGGTGTAGTTGACATATGCTGAACTGTATACAAAACATGCGTTTCGGCTGATGCCGCGAGGGTCTGCGCCATGAACAATCCAATCGACTCCATTGACCTGCATCTCATCCGGGTACTGTATACCGTGCTGACCGAATCCAATGTCTCCCGCGCCGCAATGCGTCTGGGCTCGACGCAACCTGCCGTCAGCGCCGCGCTGCGCCGCTTGCGCCGGGTCACCGGTGACGAGTTGCTGGTGCGCAGCGGCAACGGCATGGTGCCCACCGCGTTTGGGGCCAGCCTGATCGAACCCTGCGGCTGCATCCTGCGCGAAGCCCAGCGTCTGCTGGACGGTGCCGGGCGTTTCGATCCAGCGCACAGCACGCGGCTGTTCCGCCTGGCCGCGGCCGACTACATGGACCCTGCCTTCCTGCCGCAGCTGATTGCCACGCTCAAGCGCGAGGCGCCGTTGTGCAGCGTGGACGTGCTCCCGCTGTCGGCCACGCTGGATTACCGCCAGGCCCTGGCCGAAGGCGAGGTCGACGCCGTACTCGGCAACTGGCTGGAACCGCCGCAGGACCTGCACCTTGCGCCTTTGCTGGAAGATGAAATCGTCTGCCTGGTGGCGGCCGACCATCCGGCCCTGCGCCGCGGCCTCGATCTGTCGCAGTACCTGCAGTCCGAGCATGTGGCGCCATCGCCGCTGCGCGCGGCTGGCGAAGGCGTGATCGACCAGCATCTGCACCACCTCGGGCTGCAGCGCGAGGTCACGGTGCGCTGCGCCTTTTTCAATCTGATTCCCGGTCTGGTGGCCCGCAGCCTGTTGGTGCTGACGACCGGCCGGCGCTTTTGCCAGCGGTATGTGGACGACGGGCTGGCGGTGCGCATCCTGCCTTGCCCGGTGCCGTTTCCGCCGCTGACGTATTACCTGCTGTGGCATGCCCGGGTGCATCACGACGCAGGCCACCGCTGGCTGCGCGAACTCGTCCGCGAGGCCGCCGGTCAGGCGCCCGGCAACACCTGAGTACCCGGTTCGGCGGCACGATCATCCGATCCGATCACCCGAGCCAGCCCGGCGCGGGACGAGTGACTTCGCCACAACGAGCGAAGCATGCAAACCAGGAGACTGACGATGAATCTGCAGACCTTGTTCAAACTCGATGCGCACGGCACGGATGTGCGCACCGAAATCCTGGCGGGAGTGACGACCTTTCTCACCATGTCGTACATCATCTTCGTCAACCCGTCGATTCTGTCGACCACCGGCATGGACGCCAGTGCCGTGTTCGTCGCCACCTGTCTGGCGGCTGCGCTCGGCACCTTCATCATGGCCTTCGTCGCCAACTGGCCCATCGGACTGGCGCCGGGCATGGGCTTGAATGCCTTTTTCGCCTTCACCGTGGTCAAGGGCATGGGCTTCACCTGGGAACAGGCGCTGGGCGCTGTGTTCATTTCAGGCTGCATCTTCATTCTGCTGACCGTCACCGGCGTGCGCTCGTGGCTGGTGGCCGGCATTCCCAAATCGCTGCGCAGCGCGATTGCCGCGGGCATCGGCATGTTCCTCGCCATCATCGCGCTGTCCAACGCCGGTGTGGTTGTCGCCAACCCCGCCACCAAGGTCGGGCTGGGCAATCTGGCCTCGGCTCCGGTGGTGCTGGCGGCGTGCGGATTCGTCCTCATCGCGCTGCTCGATTACTGGCGGGTGCGCGGCGCGATTCTGATCGGCATCGTCGCCGTCACCATCGCCAGCATGCTCTTCGGACTGACGAAATATCAGGGCATCGTGTCGATGCCGCCAAGCATCGCGCCCACCTTCCTCAAGCTCGACATTCTCGGCGCCCTGCACGCCGGGTTCTTCCACATCATCCTGGTGTTCGTGCTGGTGGAGATCTTCGACGCCACCGGCACCCTGACCGGCATCGCGCGCAAGGCCGGCCTGCTCAAACAGAACGGACAGGACGGCCTCGGCCGCGCGCTGTTCGCCGACAGCCTGGCGATCTTCTCCGGGTCTCTGCTCGGTACCAGCAGCACCACGGCCTACATCGAAAGCGCATCGGGCGTGCAAGCCGGAGGGCGCACCGGGCTGACGGCGCTGACCGTCGGCCTGCTGTTCCTCGCCGCGTTGTTCATCGCGCCGCTAGCCGCCGTGGTGCCGACATACGCCACCGCACCGGCGCTGCTCTATGTGGCCGGGCTGATGATGCGCGAGCTGCTTGAAATCGACTGGAACGACATCACCGAATCCGTGCCGTCTGCGTTGGCGGCGCTGATCATGCCGTTCACCTATTCGATTGCCAACGGCCTGGCCTTCGGCTTCATCATGTACGCCGCGCTCAAGCTGCTCACCGGCCGCGCGCGCGAAGTGCACCCGGCGCTGTGGGTCGTGGCGGCGCTGTTCTTGCTTCGCTACGCGCTGTTTCCGTCCGATTGAGTTCTGCCGTGGGGGCCGACTTTCATCCGGGCCGCACGGCACAATGTCCCTGACCAAGTTTCACCATGACAACGACCACTGCAAGTCCGCACCCGCATCTCTCGACGGTCTCGAACGCGCCAGTCGCAGCAAGCCCGCGCCTCGCGCTTTGCGGTGACATCCTGTATTTCCTGCGCGACCCCGGCTGGAGCGAGGATGCGGCCGACGCCGTGCGGTTCGAACCCGATGGCTGGCTGCTGATCGAACATGGCCTGGTGCACGCGGTGCGGCCTGCCGATGACCCGCCGGACGCCAGTTGGGAGCGGCAGGACTGGCGCGGCCATCTTGTCCTGCCAGGCTTCATCGACCCGCATGTCCACGCGCCGCAGCTCGACGTCATTGCCTCTTTCGGCGCGGCGCTGCTCGACTGGCTGGAGCGCTACACCTTTCCGGCCGAGGCGCGCTATGCCGACCCCGAGCAAAGCCGCCAGGGCGCCGAGCGTTTCCTGCACGCATTGCTGGCGCACGGCACCACCTCGGGGCTGGTCTACGCCACCGTGCACAAAACCAGTGCCGAAGCGCTGTTCGAGGTCGGACGGGGGCTGGGCATGCGCCTCATCACGGGCAAGGTGCTGATGGATTGCAATTGCCCGCCCGATCTGCGCGACGACGTGGTGCAGGCCGAACGCGACTGCATTGACCTGATCGAGCGTTGGCACGGGGTGGACAGGCTGGCCTACGCGGTCACGCCGCGCTTTGCCGCCACCAGCAGTCCACAGCAGCTCGCCATGGCCGGACGCCTGTTGCAGGCTTACGCGCAACGCGCCGGCGGCGTGTATATGCAGACGCATGTCGCCGAGAACCTCGATGAGGTGCGCTGGATCGCCGAGCTGTTCCCGGACAGCCGCAGCTATCTCGACGTCTACGCCAGCCACGGCCTGCTGACCCGCCGCAGTGTGTTGGCGCATGGCATCTGGCTTGATGATGCCGATCGCGCGCACATGGCGCAGGCCGGCAGCAGCATCGCCTTCTCGCCATCGTCCAACCTGTTTCTCGGCAGCGGCCTGTTCGACTGGGCCAAGGCCGAGGCGGCGGGCGTCGGCGTCGCGCCGGCCAGCGACGTGGGCGGCGGCACCAGCCTGTGCCAGTTGCGTACCCTGGCCGACGGCTACAAG
>JBAUTC010000161.1:0-8623 GCA_049582025.1 Thiomonas sp. | reverse complement strand
CGCCAGCGCAGCGCATGGTGCAGCGGCGTCCGCTGCGAGCGCGGCAGGCAACGCCATGGATCACGCAGCCAGCGCAGCGACTGGCGCTGCCAGTGCTGCCGCAGGCGCGGCGTCTGATATGGCCACCAAAGCTGCCAGCGCCGCAACGGGTGCCGTGCACACGATGGCGGAAAAGGCTTCCGAGGCGGCGCACGGCGTCATGAACAAAGCCAAGGACGTCGTCAGCAAACCCTGAGCGGCACAGGCCTTCGGGACAAGCGGCGAACTATTCGGTTCGCCGTTTTTTCATTCCTCGGCTTCCGGATTGTCGAGGCTGAAGACTTCGGCGTTATCGTCGTACGCGTACAACTCGGCGTAGCGCCCCCAGTCGATGGCGGTGTCAAGCACGCGCCGGGCCTCGTCCTCGCTGAGGTGGTCTTCGAGCTCGGTGAGAAAACGCGAATCGGGTGCACGGTGGTTGAAGCGCTCGTCGAGCACGGTGCGGATGCGCGCCACCAGGGGCACGCGCTCGGTCAAATGGCGTGCAAACACCTGCTTGCGCTCCTGCAGGCTGCCATCAACGAAGGTGCGCCCCGCGGGCAGCAGCATGATGTCGCCGTCTTCCACCTGGGCGAACCCGAGCAGTTCCACGCCCTCGATCAGCGGAAACAGCTCGTCCACCGAAAAGTGCATGTCCTCGGCCAGTTCGGGCAGGCCGATTCGGGTGTTGGCATTGCTCTTTTCCAGCGCGTCGAGTTCTTCGAGCAGGCCAGCCAGCGCGTTGACCGAGAGCGAGGGCAGGCGCAGGCCGATGCCCGGCGCCTGTTTGCGCACGGCGTCGCGCCCGGTCGGTCGGGCGGTCATCGCACCGTAGATGCCTTCGACCAGATCACGGAACTGCTGCGATTCGCGCTCGCGCGGATGCGACAGGTCGATGTGCATTTCGCTGATCACCCGCCCAGGGTTGGAGCCGAGGATGACGATGCGGTCGGCCATGAGCACGGCTTCCTCGATGTTGTGCGACACGAGCAGGATGCCCCGGGTGGGGATCTTGCGCTCGGCCCAGAGGTCGAGCAGGTCAGTGCGCAGGGTTTCGGCGGTGAGCACGTCGAGCGCGGAGAACGGCTCGTCCATCAGCAGCACGTCGGGATTGATGACCAGGGCGCGGGCGAACCCTACGCGCTGCCGCATGCCGCCGGAGAGTTCACGCGGATACGCAGACTCGAAGCCGTCAAGACCAATGAGGTCGATCGCCGCCAGAGCTCGCGCGCGACGCTCGGTCGGCGGCACTTTCAACGCCTCCAGCCCGAGTTCCACGTTCTGCAGGACCGTCAGCCAGGGAAACAGCGCAAAGCTCTGGAACACCATGGCCAGTCCAGGGACCGGCCCGTCGATCGGCGCACCGCGGTGCAAGGCGACACCACTGGTCGCGGGCACCAGTCCGGCCAGGGTGCGGAGCAGGGTGGACTTGCCGGACCCGGAGCGGCCGAGCAGCACCAGGATTTCGCCGTCCCGCAGATCGAGATCGACCCCGTCGAGGATGATCAGTTCGCTTCCCTCGGGCGTGCGGTACGACTTGCGCACCCCCGCCAGATGAAAGATGGGCGTGGTCGACGCGGCATCCTGCGCGCCGGGCAGTTCTGGAGTGATCACGGCATTCATGCAAAGTCCTTCAAAAGCGGCCCTCAATCGAGCCGCACACGCGTGGCTGCGATCTTGTAGAGACGGTGCCACACCAGCCGGTTGATGGCGATGACATACAGCGCCATCACGCCGACACCCAGTCCGACCTTCAGAGTGTGCCCCTGCTGTGTGGCTTCGGTGATATAGGCGCCCAAGCCAGTGGCAACCAGGGTGTGGCTGCCCCAACTCACGACTTCGGCCACGATGCTGGCATTCCACGCCCCACCTGACGCGGTGAGCGCTCCGGTGACAAAACCCGGAAACACCGCAGGCAAATAAAGCTTGCGCCACAGCAACCCGCGGCGCAGGCCCAGATTGCGCCCGGCTTCGCGCAGATCGCTGGGAATGGCCGACGCGGCGCCGATGACCGAGAACAGGATGTACCACTGGCTGCCCAGAATCATCAGTGGCGCGGTGAACACGTTGACATTCAGATGCCAGTACACGATGGCCACGACCACCAGCGGAAACAGCAGGTTGGCGGGAAAGGCGGCGAGAAACTGTGCCACCGGCTGCGCCACCGCCGCCCAGCGCGGACGCAAGCCGATCCAGATGCCCAAGGGCACCCAGATCAGCGCGGAAATCGCCACCAGCAAGAACACCTTCAGGGCGGTGAACGCCCCGAGCAGCAGCACGTGCCCCACCTGCGGCCAGCCGAAGTCGCGCGGCAAGACAAGAAACAGCGCCACGATCAGCCCGATGGAAAACAGCACCATGAGCGCGATAAACACCCGGTCGCCCCAGACCGAGCGCTGGCGTGGCAGCGACTTGTGCAGCGGCACGGCGGGCAGCAGGCGCACGCTGGCCTCCCACAGCACTGCGGGCAGCCGCGCCAGGCGCTGCGTCAGCCGGGTGCGGCGAAGAAAGTCGAGGACCACCGAGCGCGGAGCGTCCACGCTGACCGTATTGTCCAGACGGAACTTGTCAGCCCAGGCGACGATGGGGCGAAACAACAGAAAGTCGTAGGACAGAATCACCATGGCCATGGCCAGAATCGCCCAGCCGATGGCCGCCAGGTCCTTGGCACCAATGGCCGAAGCGATGTATGAGCCGATGCCCGGCACCGACACCTGCTGCCCGGCCACCGTGAGCGCCTCGGCGGCCACGACGAAGAACCAGCCGCCGGACATGGACATCATCGCGTTCCACAGCAGCCCCGGCGCCGCATAGGGCAGTTCCAGCTTCCAGAACCGCTGCCAGGCGTTGAGGCGATAAAGCGTGGCCGCCTCGCCCAGATCGCGTGGCACGGTCTTGAGCGACTGGTACAGGCTGAACGTCATGTTCCACACCTGCGAGGTCCACACCGCGAAAATCACCGCGAACTGCAGGCCGAGCATGCTGCCTGGAAACAGCGCGATGAAACCCGAGACGGTCATCGACAGATAACCGAGGATGGGCACGGACTGCAGCACGTCGAGCAGCGGCACCATCACCTTCTCGGCATAGCGGTTATTGGCCGCGATCCAGGCATAGACCAAGGTGAAGACGGTGCTCGCAGCCAGCGCGGCCAGCATGCGCAGCACGGTGTAAAGCGCATATTGGGGCAGATCGCGCGGGTCAAGCGACAGCGCGATGTGTTCGCCCATGTGAAACGGCACTGCCATCTGCCGACTCGCGTGGCCGATGATGAGCAGCATGCCGATGACCAGTGGCAGCGCGATCAGATCGCGGCGATTGGGCAGCGGCAAGGGCAGCGGGCGGAAATTGAATGCCATGGGTGAAAGCGGAGACTGCGGGATCGGAAATTGCGCGAAAAACAGCTGTCAAGTCTAACGAGCCCGGTGCGAAAATTCGATCGTGCGCCCGTCGCAAGATCCAAACAGACGTATCCGGGCGTTTCTGGGCGGCGACGGGCACGCCGGCTACCGGTCACAAAGGCCATGCACAATTGAGCCATGCAAGCCAGAACCTACCTCCGCGCCTCGCTATTCGCGGCGCTCATCGTCATCAGCCTCAAATTGCTGGCCTGGAATGTCACCGGTTCGGTGGGCTTTCTGTCGGACGCGATGGAGTCCATCGTCAACGTCGCCGCAGCGGCGTTCGCGCTGTTCATCGTGCGCATTGCGGAGGCCCCGCCAGACGAAGACCATCCCTACGGACATACCAAGGCGGAATACTTCTCCAGCGGTGCCGAGGGCTTGCTGATCGGTGTGGCTGCGGTGCTCATCATGATCGAAGCCGGGCAGCGTCTCACCCAACCGCAAGCGATCAGCGCCGTCCCACTCGGCGCGGCCATTTCCGCCCTGGCCACTGCCGTCAACCTCGGCGTGGCAGTGTGGATGCTGCGCGGCGCCAAGCGGCTGCGCTCCATCGTCATCGACGCCGATGCCCGCCATCTGATGACCGACGTGTGGACCTCTGTCGGCGTGATCATCGGCGTGCTGCTGGTGCCCGCCACCGGATGGCTCTGGCTCGACCCGGTGATCGGCATCGTCGTGGCACTGCACATCCTGCGCGAGGCGCTCTCGCTGGTGAAGCGCTCGGTTGACGGGCTGATGGACAAGTCCATGGGACACGACGATCTGGCCGCGCTGCAGACGGTGCTCGATCGCTTCCGTTCCAAGGACATGCACTTCGATCATGTGCGCACCCGCGTGGCCGGCACCCGACGCTTCGTTTCCATGCACCTGCACATGCCCGGGCAGTGGTCGTTGCAGCGCGCGGCCAACTGCCGCTACGCCGTGGAAAAGGCCCTGATCGACGCCCACCCCGGCATGAACGTCACCATTGAAATGCTCACTGCAGGCCAGGAAAGCCTGCAGGAGGAAAATGAGCAAGCCCATACCAGCCACGACACCGGCAATTGCCCGCCCTGACGCCCCCCGCTTCCAGCCCCCGGAGATGATCATGCAACTCACCAGCACCGCCTTTGCAGATGGCCAGCCGATTCCGCCGCAGTACGCGTTTTGCAAGCCCGCGGTCGTCGGGCATGTGGCGCTGTCGCAAAACTTCAATCCCCCGCTGGCCTGGTCAGATGTCCCTGCAGGCGCGCGAAGCCTGGTGTTGATTTGCCACGATCCGGATGTACCCAGCCGGGCAGACGACGTGAACCTCGAAGGCCACACCGTTCCCGCCGACCTGCCCCGCGTGGACTTCTATCACTGGCTGCTGGTGGACATGCCCACGTCGCGCTCGAGTATCGCCGAAAAGGAATTCAGCCATGAAGTCACCGCCCGCGGCAAGCCGGGACCGGCGGCCGCGCAAGACATGCGCCAGGGCGTGAACGATTACACCGCCTGGTTCGCTGGCGATCAGGACATGGCCGGGCAGTACTTCGGCTACGACGGCCCCTGCCCTCCCTGGAACGATAGCGTGTTGCACCACTACATCTTCACCCTGTACGCACTCGACGTGGCACATTGCCCGGTGGACGGCGCATTCAACGGCGCGCAACTGCGCGCAGCGCTTGCCGGTCATGTGCTGGCGCAAGCCAGCATCACCGGCACCTATACCCTCAATCCCGCCCTGCGCTGATCCATGTCTGACACTCCTGACGCTCCCACACCCACACCGCCCAGGAAAAAGAACGGCCTGTACGTTCAACTTAGTGGACTGCTGGGCATTGTCATCGCCATCGTGGTGCTGGTCGGCATTTTCAGCCTGCTGCGGCACCGACTGGTGAACGAGCCTGTCGATGCTCCGCAGCTCCAGCTCGCTAACGACAGCCCCTGCATGAACGACGGTCTCAAGGCCCTGGCCGCCAGCGGCAAACCGATCACCTACGGCCAGCTCGGCACGCTGAAGAAGCAATGCGGCGAAGATGGACAGTGAACGCTGGGAAGGACCTCCAAGACGCTCTCCCCGGGCGTGGCGCACTGCGCCTCAGGCGCGCGCAAACCTCACCTGCACCCTGAGACCCAGACCTGCCGGTTGTCGCCGCAAGTCGCTCAGGGAAATGTCGGCATCGTGCTGCCGGGCGATCTCGCGCACGATGGCCAGGCCCAAACCGCTGCCCTCACTCCCATTGTCGAGAATGCGATAGAACGGCTCGAACACCAGTGCACGCTCGGCCTCGGGAATGCCAGGGCCGCTGTCATCCACCTGAAGTTGCACCACCGATTCGCTCCGCGGGTCGTCGGCCACCGCACGACGCAGCCGCAGGGTCACGCTGCCACCCGGCGGGGTGTAGGTGATGGCGTTGTGCAACAGATTCTTGATCAGCTCGTGCAATAGCAGCGCGTTGCCGCGCACGCGCAGCGGCGCAGGCGGGCTGTCGAATTCCAGATCCAGCCCTTTGTCGAGCGCCAGCATGGCGAGTTCCTGCATCGCCTCGGTGGCGGGCTGCCGCAGGTCGATGGTTTCAAACAAGGCCCGCGCCGCGCCGCCCTGGTTTTCAGCGCGTGTGAGCGCCAGCAACTGGTTGACCAGCCGGGTGGTGCGCTCCACGCTTCGACCGATTTGCCGCAGGCTGGCGCGCAGTTCCTCGGGATCGACCTCGCGCTGGGCGAGTTCGGCCTGCATGCGCAGACCAGCCAGCGGCGTCTTGATCTGATGCGCAGCGTCGGCAATAAAGCGCTTTTGCGTCTGCAAGGACTGCTGCAGACGGGCGAACAGGCTGTTGATGGAATCGACCAGCGGGGCGATCTCTTCCGGAGCCTCCTGTTCGTCAATGGGACTGATGTCGTCAGCGCGACGGCGGCGAATGCGGGCCTGCAACTCATTGAGCGGCGCAATGCCCTGTCCCAATCCGAACCAGACCAGCAGAATGAAAATCGGCACGACCACGAACTGCGGCAGGATGACACCCTGCACAATGTCACGCGCCAGTCGGGTGCGAACCTCCATGTCTTGCGCCACCTGCACCAGCACCGGCGAAGCAGACGTCAATCCCGACTGTGCCGGGGGCCAGACCCAGGCGGAGGCGAGCCGCACGCTGTGGTTGCCAAGCTCGCCATCGCGCCAGGACACCGCGATCCGCGCAGCGGCGTGTACGGGCGGCAGGCTCACCGGCAACGGCAGCGCCGCATCTCCGGCCAGCACCGTGCCTGTCCTGCTGCGCACCTGATAGCCCCGGATGCCGCCCACCGGCGGCTGGCGCAGGGTCTGCTGCCACAGCGCCGATTGCACTGCCCCCTGTGCCCCCAGCGTCTGCACCCGTGCCGAGAGTTGCAGCAGGGCCTGCTGCAGCGCCGCGTCGTATGGCTTGGCTGAAATGGCCTGCGCCACAAGGTAGGTGATGCCGATGCTAAGCGGCCACAGCAACAGCATGGGCGCGAGCATCCAGTCGAGGATTTCGCCAAACAGCGAGCGCGGATGCCGTCTGCGGCCACGTGCGGGTTCGCCTGCGACACCCGGCTGCGGCGGGAGATCAGGCATCGGGCTTGACAGCCTCGCTGGCCGGCGTCGCGGCAACAACGATCTTCTCCAGGCAGTACCCCAGGCCGCGCACCGTCGCGATGCGCACCGGGCCGATCTCGATCTTCTTGCGCAGCCGGTGCACATACACCTCAATGGCGTTGGTGCTCACCTCCTCGCCCCACACGCACAGATGCTCGACGAGCTGATCCTTGCTCACCAGCCGCCCGGTGCGCTGCAGCAGCACTTCGAGCAGGGTGAGCTCGCGCGCCGACAGCTCCACCACATGGCCGTCGAGCGTGACGACGCGGCCGGTGATGTCGTATTGCAGCGGGCCGTGCTGGATGATGGCTGTGGCGCCGCCCATGCCCCGACGTGACAGTGCGCGCACTCGCGCCTCGAGCTCCTGCAACGCGAAGGGCTTGGCCATGTAGTCGTCGGCCCCGAGATCGAGGCCACGCACCTTGTCTTCGACGCTGTCCGCGGCAGTGAGGATGAGCACCGGCACCGTGGCGCCGCGCGCACGCATGCGCCGCAACACTTCAAAGCCGGAAAGGCGCGGCAGGCCGAGGTCAAGAATGAGCAGATCGAAGGAACTGGACTGCAGTGCGGCGTCGGCGCTGTTGCCGTCGGCCACCTGATCGACGGCATAGCCCAGGGCGCGCAATGAGCGCAGCAGGCCGTCGGCCAAGACCCGGTCATCTTCGACAATCAGAATCCGCATCACTGTCCCCTCGTTATGGTCTTCGCCCTTGAGGCATCGTGCGATCATCGGCGAATCTGGCCCGATTTTAGGTTGGGGCATTCAAGGCGCGAATCCGGACTTTCGCGGGTCAGAATGCGTAGACCAGGTTGATGGTGGTAAAGGTGTCCGTCTTCTTGCGACCGAGCGGAACCTGCGTGTTGTGCAGCACGGTGTAGGCGATTTTCAAAGAGGTGCTTCCGGTGATCGCGGTGGACAGGCCGGTGACCGACTCCAGCTCCGTTCCGTCGCGTCCGGCGATGGCCGTGAGCGTCTGCTTGAACTTGGCATGCGCCGAGAAGTGATAGGTGAACGCGCCGTGCGCCCGGACGATGGCGTTTTTCTGCGTGCCATCGCCCACCAATGCCGACCGTCGGTAGCCTGGGCCGATTTCCGCCAGCAATCTGACGTCCGGCGTATTCAGCAGAAGGTGCCCCAGACCAGCGGAGACCGAGGCCTGGTAGCGAAATCCAGAAAAGCTGTCGCGGGTATCGCGCAGATGCGCGAACGCGTAATTCGTCGCGTCCAGTGCGTAGTGCGTCCCCGCTTCTGCAGCCGTGCGGTTCGCCGTCGCCTGCCCGCTGCTGGTTGCACGCAGGGTTTCGATGTGCGCCTGCGTGTCCCACGGACCACTCACAAAGCCGAGCTTGAGTTTCGCATCGAGATTGGACGTGCGGCTGTTGCCCGTGGTCACCGCACCGCCAAGTTCTGCAGAGCCGCTCCAGCCTTGCGGGCTGTCTGCGGCCCGCGCCTGCGCGGCGACTCCGAGTGACAGCACGGAGGCCAACAGGGAAGCAGTCAAAATAAAGAACACGTGTCGTTGCGGCATGGAAATCTCCTGATCTCGGCAAGCGGCGAGGTGGCGGGCGGAAAGAACGGGGAGTCACCCATTCCCCCGGACGAATGATCGACCGGACGCCCGCG